>JBHPLC010000028.1:0-30105 GCA_042564455.1 Candidatus Zhuqueibacterota bacterium
TTACAAGACTTGAAGAGATCCTTTTGATCAGTATCTGGCGGTTAAAAGAAAACGCATACGGTATTACGATCAGGGAAGAAGTTAAACGTGCAGCCAAAAAGGAATTGTCATTCGGTGCATTATATGTCTCTCTTGACAAGTTAGTAAAAAAAGGCTATGCGGCGAAGAAGTCAGGTGCTCCAACTGCGGAAAGAGGCGGCAGAAGCAAAAACTTCTATACATTATCGAAACTTGGAATCAGAGCACTTCAGGAATCTAATGAAATTAACGAAGAACTCTGGAAAGACTTATCTGATTTATTAGTAAAATTATAATCTTTATTAGGTGGCTTATGTGGAGAAATCCTCCCAGGATCGCTGAAAAAATAATCGAATATACATCTTTAAAGGATGACAGCCATTCTATTTGCGGTGACCTCGTTGAAACTTATCAGCAGAAGATTGAAGACAAAGGACTGGCTAAAGCCTATCTGTGGTATTGGAGTCAGGCAATTATATCTTTACCAATAATAATCTTTCATTCTATTTATTGTAATATCATAATGATAAGTAACAATCTAAAAATCACATTTAGAACGCTAAGGAAATACAAAGGATTTTCTATAATCAATATTATTGGATTCGCCCTGAGTATGTCTATCTGCTTAATGATCATTATTTTCTTTAAAGATCAAAAGAACAGCGACAGGTTTCATGATAAAAAAGATCGTATTGTCCGTGTTTATACAACAGATACGGAAGAGAGCTGGGATGTGAGCGGATCCGCAACTACACCGGGATTTTTAGGCCCATACTTGATGGATAATTATCCCTTCATTGAGAATTCCGTTAGAATTAAAAAATTATGGGGTGCTGTACTAAAAGATTACACTGAAATACCGCTAAGTGGACTATATGTTGAACCGTCATTTTTCAAAATCTTTACGTATCCGCTGAAATACGGGAATCCGGAAACTGCACTGAGTGAGCCTTATTCGATTATAATATCTGAGGAGACCGCCTTAAGATTCTTCGGCAGTAACGATCCAATTAATGAGACAATTGTTTTTAATAATATAGGTGAATACAAGGTCACGGGTGTTTTTAGAGAAACAGTTAACAAATCACATTTTAAATTCGATGTATTAGCCTCATTTTCCACTGTTATTCCACTTCTTAATAATAACATATTTTCTGAAAATCATGCTATTAATAACTGGTCATCTCCTAATAAATATTATACCTACGTCCTTCTCAGAAATGCGGATGATTTCTCTTTGTTCGAAGATCAACTCCCCCAAATGGAACAGAGTATAATTCCGGAATCGGAAAAGGTAAGGTTTGGTTTTAAGCTTCAGCCTCTTCTGGATATCAATATGGGAATGATACTTCATGAAAATATGCCGGGTACCAGGCATATTTTAGATTTATTATTCCTGCCGTTTATAGGTGTATTTTTAATAGCTTTATCATGTTTAAATTATATAATTCTCTCTGTTGCAAGGTCATTAAAACGCACAAAAGAGATCGGTCTGAGAAAAGTCATAGGTGCAAGACGACGTGATATTATTAAGCTGTTTCTCTGCGAATCAACTGTCATAACTCTTATAGCACTCGTAACTGCCTGTTTTCTCCTTCTCTGGCTGATACCCGCTGTGAATAATATAGATGAAGTAGAAAACAACCAGCTCTATATAAACTTTGAAATGATGAAAGATCCCGGCCTGTATGTCTTCTTTGTGTTGTTCGCTATTACTGTCGGCCTCCTGGCAGGTTTGTATCCAGCACTGCATCTGTCGCTGGTCAGATCGGTAAGCTCTTTGAGAGGAGGCTCATGGAAACCGGGATTTAGAAGGCTATTGTCCAGAAAAGTACTGATGAGTATTCAGTTTGCTATTTCACTGATGTCAATCATTTTTATTGTTTATTCTTATCAGTTGACTGAGTACTGGTTGTCATTTGATATCGGAATTGCAACCGAAAACACTGTATCTTTAGGGCTTCAGGATGTCAATCATGAAGTTTTAAAATACGAGATCAGTACAGACTCTAACGTTACCAGTGTATCCTTTTCAGATAATGTTCCCATTTATGGTGGAAGGAACTATGCCCCATTAGCTGCAGAGAATTCAGATGATTTTAAAAACACCTGCTTTTATTTTATAGATCCGGAGTTTATAGAAGATTTTGAACTGGAATTAGTTTCCGGCAGGAATTTCTTAAAAGATATCTATACAGATGTCGGGAGATCGGTAATTATCAATGAAGAAGCCGTAATTGAACTGCAGCTGGGTTCCATATATGAAGCGATCGGTAAAACACTTATTATGAATGAGCAGGATGAGTGTTTCGTGATCGGTGTAGTGAAAGATTTTAATTTCAGGACCCTGGAAAATAATATCGAACCAATGGCCTTTTTAACTGATCCTGCAAAATATAGATATGCAAATATCAAATATGTACAGGGAAAGAAAGAAGAGGTTAAAACCTCGTTTGCAAATATCTGGAAAAAACTGGATAAGTTTGATCAGGCCGACTTTATGTTCTTTGAGGATATTCGGGAAGATATGGAGAATCAAATACAGGAAATAATGAACCTGGCAAGTCTGGCATGCGGATATATAATATTCGTCGCATTGTGCGGGCTTCTCGGTATGTCCATGTATACTACAGAACTTCGGACAAGAGAGATCAGTATCAGGAAAGTCCTCGGTTCGAGCATCCCCGGTGCAGTGTATTTACTATCAAAAGATTATATTAAACTGATCCTGTTTTCTTCCGCATTTGCTTTGCCATGTGCATATTTTTTGACATCAACAGTAATGCAGTATATTGCCCATAGGCCCGGTTTGAGTCTATGGGTTCCTCCTTTAACCCTGCTTTTTGTTTTAACGCTTGCCCTGCTGACCATAAGCTCTCAAACGATAAATGTCGCGCTTACAAATCCGGTTGAAACATTGAGGGAAGAATAGAATATCATTTCTTAAATTCAGTGTGAGATTATTTTTCATTTGTATTGCCGCTGGAGCAAAAGAAATGCCCTTCATACTCCGCCAAAAATCAAAATTATATGAAGAACAGTATTATCTTGGTTTCTCTTCAATAAGAAACCGGGATCATTTGTTCGATTAATACATTTCACTCTCGGGAATTAATACCAGTGAGTCATTACTTTATTTACCAAACTATTAATATATATTTGACATTATGTTCAAAACTGTTTACTTTCCATGAATATTTTTATCTGCAGATAATCTTCATCTCTTCATAAAATAACTTTTAAAGCATGGTTTGAATTTTCAATGTATTCAGGAAATTAAGATCAGGCAAATGGAGATATTAATGAAATCAGATATTACAAGACGTGACATGATGCGGTTGAGTGCCGCCGGTATTGCCGGAACAGTTCTTCCAAAGGAATTATCCCGCAAACCGCAGCAGGTAAGTAAACCGAAGATAAAGGAATTCAGGACTCTCGGGAGAACTGGGATCCGTGTTTCGGATGTCGGACTCGGAGCCGGTGTCCCTCAGGATGCGTCCCTGGTCAACTATGTGCTGAACATGGGTGTCAACTACATCGATACTGCAGAAAGATATTCCGGCGGACAAAGTGAAAAATCTATAGGCCTTGCCATCAAAGGACGGCCCAGAAAAGATATTTATATCACCACTAAACTTGCGGTTAATCAGAATGATACCACCCGATCGCTGATCGACCGGTTCAACGGCTGTCTTGAACGGCTTCAGACAGACTATGCCGACATCCTGATGATGCATAATCCCGTTGATGCAGAGGCACTGAAACATTCCGGATTTCACAGTGCTGTCAGTCAGTTGAAAGCTGACGGAAAACTCCGGTTCAGCGGTGCATCCACACATAATCCGAATGCCCCGTTAGTCTGCGGATCGGCTATTGACGACGGGCGGTTTGATGCTCTCCTGATGGTTTATAATTTTATGCAGGAAAAAATGACGGACATTCTGGCCTTTGCGAATGAGAAAAATGTCGGTGTCACTATAATGAAAGTCCATGCCAGCGAACATCCCGAACAGCTTGGTCAGCTGAGTCGGGAAGTAGTGAAAAAACTGCAGGATGAAGCCGACCAGGGGACACTCGATTTTCAGAAAAAACACGACCTCACTGAGAAGGCATATTTCAGCGCTGCAATGAGGTGGGTGCTGCAGAATAAAAATGTCGCAACATGTGCAATGAGTATCCGGAATACCGATATGGCGGATGATTATGTAGCTAATTCCGGTAAACCGTTCAAAAGCTCACAGAAAGAAACACTTAGGATATATTCCGGATTAAAGAATGATACCTACTGCCGTCACGCATGCGGAGAATGCGAAAGTACCTGTCCATATGGTGTTGCCGTAAATGACGTATTGAGAATGGATACATACTTCACGAATTACCGGCAGGAAAAAATGGCGCTGACAGAATATGCAAGGTTAACCGACCGCCGCAAACCGCTCTACTGCGAAACCTGCAGCGGAGGATGTGAATCCAAATGCCCGTTCGGCCTATCAGTCAGAAACAGGCTCATTGCAGCGCATGAACGGCTTACACTTACAACCGATAATACGATATAATCTTTTCAATTGTATTCCAAGAGGAATTATTATGAAGAAACTGCTCTATACATACCTAACCATCATAGTTGTACTGGTTATTTCAAATTCCCTGTTTGCACAGAATATAGATGAGAAATATCATCAGGAGATACGGACTATCGCCGGTCTTCAGAAAGTCCGGGATGCGTTTCAGCACATCGAACAAATTAATGACCGGACTACAAGCGACCTTATAATGCTTACCGAGATCCCCGCACCTCCCTTCATGGAAGAGCAGCGGGCAAAAAAATATGCCGAAATGCTCCGGGAAGCAGGAGCCGATGAAGTACGGATAGATGAGGTTGGTAACGTCATTGCTTTGAGGAAAGGACGGACCGGAGGAAAAAAAGTCGCTTTAGCCGGGCATATGGATACTGTTTTCCCGGAAGGTACCGATGTTACGGTAAAAGTACGCGGTGACACTCTGTACGCTCCGGGTATCGGGGACGATACAAGAGCTTTAATAGTAATTCTTACCGTACTCAGAGCAATGGAGGCAATTGGGATAGAGACAGAATCAGATGTGCTGTTGATCGGAACAGTGGGTGAAGAAGGCCTGGGTGACCTGAGAGGTGTTAAGCATCTTTTCAGTGCACAGGGCCCAGGGATAGATTCATGGATCGCCATTGATGGTGGAGGAATCTCGAGTATAGTGAACGGTGCCCTCGGTTCGCACAGATACCGGATAACTTTCCGGGGACCTGGTGGGCATTCCTGGGGTGCTTTTGGATTAGCTAATCCCCAGCATGCACTTGGCCGGGCAATTTATTATTTCGTGGAAGAAGCTGATGTCTTCACATCCGGAGGTTCCCGTACCAGCTACAATGTCGGCAGGATCGGTGGCGGTACTTCTATAAATTCAATTCCTTATGAAGCCTGGATGGAAATTGACATGCGGTCCGTAAGTCCCGAGAGGCTCAACGGAATAGATGCTATCCTGCAAAAAGCAGTGAAACGTGCACTCGAAGAACAGAACAAAATGCGCAGGCGCGGGCAGGAACTAACAGTAGAGATCGATCCGGTCGGAAACCGTCCGTCAGGTACTATCAGCCCTGAAACACCGCTTATCCAAAGGGCTATGGCCGCAATCCGGTATTTTGGCGGTAATCCCCGGTTTGGTACTTCCTCAACCGATTCCAATATTCCTATCTCAATGGGTATACCCGCGATGACAATTGGACGAGGAGGACAGGGTGGCGGCGGACATTCACTCGACGAATGGTGGATGGATAGGGACGGGTATAAAGCAATTCAATATGCACTCCTGATACTATTATCCGATGCAGGTATTGTTCAGTAATACAATTTTTTTATAACCGCTGCACACAATATGGTTTTTAAGGACTGTAGATCATTTTTGGAGTTATCCCCAGAAGGCGCAGATAAACAGTAAGGACTCCGCGGTGATGAGCTGTATGATCACTGTTGGCATACAATACTGAAAACCGGGGAGCCTGACCGAGAATCGGATTTTCCGGTAATGGAGAACTTATTTCATCCTCGGTCATTTTCTCTATATTAGCGGCAGTTTCATCATATGTATTGTTCAGAATCCCAAGTGCTTCTTCCAGTGTGACCGGCTTTTTCATTTCTTCAAGATATTCCTCAAAATTCATTTCAAACCCTGAACCGAAAGCACCTTTCATAAACCAGCCTGTCGTTAATGCTATATGTTTGATCTGATGTGCAGCGGACATCATTTCTTCCGTAGGTTTAAATTCTCCATGTTCAGGTTTGAAGTCATTCAGGACGTTATCCAGGAGCTTGCGTTCTTTCTTAATTATATTTAATGCGGTAGTGATATCCATTTTTATTCTCCGATTTACTTAATGTTAAATATCGATTTAATATTCGGCTTAACTATATAAGCGATCGAATCATGAGGCACCGGGACAATAACTATTCCTTCCGATCCCGGAGCCGCTTCATATTCATCAAAATATATCTCCAATCCGGTCTCACTTAAACAAAAACTCTGATCACTGCTAACGGACTTAAAAAAATTGACAGCCATATTCTCATCCAAATAGTCTTTTATATACCTGTTAAGGATCAGTTCAAATCCTTCATATAATATATCATTCAGATGAAGCATCTTCAGGCTGCTGCGGTCAAAAACCACACTGATCACACGGTTAATTCCGTTCGCCATTCGCCATTTGTAACGGTAAAATTCCCCTTTTATACTCAGGATCTCCGGCCGGTTAAGGATTACTTCAAACTTCAAAGTAATATCAACACTGTCTTCTTCAGAATAGAACATCAGGAACTTCTGCCTGAGTGAATCATTTAAAACCTGTTCATGATCTGCCTGCCCGAGTCCCCTGACCTGTGGATACTCAATGTTGATCTTACGTGTTTCAGTCGATTCATTAATAACAGCAGGTTCAATAGTGAGTAAAGTATTCTCATCCTGAGTAGTTGTAAATTTTGAACAAATTGTTGTTCCGAATAGAACAAACAGCACAATTACGATCATCAGGCTGATCCCACCTGAGATACTATAGAATTTTCTATCTTTTTCTGTTATCATAATTTATTACTTAGGAAACATGATAATCTGTTAAAATGTTTCTGACATTTTTCAGACCCGGCGTTTATTTACTGGATCGTTCAAGATCCAGTAGATATTGTTTTCTCGATAATCCTCCTCCATATCCGACAAGTTTACCATTCTCACCGATAACTCTGTGACAGGGGATAAAAATCGATATCTTGTTGTCACCGTTAGCTTTTCCAACTGCCCTGACCGCATTAGGATTACCCAGCAGTTCCGCCTGTTTTTTGTACGACCTTGTATCACCGTATGGGACCTCCATCAAAAGCGACCATACTTTTTTCTGGAAGGAAGTGCCGGATATTACCAGGGGTACATCGAAGTCCTTTCTTTTTCCCTCAAAATATTCCTTGATCTGCTTGTCTGTTTCCGAAAAATGTTTTGATGTTCCCGGCATTAATTCCGCATTCAGTTGTTTTCTTATTCTGTTCAATTGTGTCTGCAGCATTTTTCTGTCAATGAATTCCAGCAGGCACAAACCCTCGTCCGCTGCTCCGGCAAGCATCGGCCCCAGGGGAGTCAGGATCCTTGTGATTTTGACGATCTGCTTGTCTTTGCTGTTTTTCGGTGAATAACCGGTCGTTTTTTTGAACTGTTCCGTAAATCCGCTTAACGATTCATATCCGGAATCATATGCAACCTCGATTACTTTATCACCATGCTTCAATCTGCCGAAAGCCCCGCTGACCTTAAGTGTCCTCAAATAAGCATGAAATGTTATTCCATATTGTCTTTTAAACCACCGTCTTACTCTGTAAGGATCTATCCCTTTATTCCTGATATCCCGATCTGTTATTTTCAGGTTCGGATCACCGGTAATTTCCCGCATCAGAGGATCGAGCCAAACCGGAGTTTCACCGGCTAATTCGATCGGTTTGCACAATTTGCACGGCCTGTATCCAAACTGCAGTGCATCTTTGACGGATTGCAGAAATTCTATATTTTCAAATTTCGGAGTCCGTGCCCGGCATGTCGGTCGGCAGAATATGCCGGTGGTCTTGACACCTATAAAAAAAAGCCCCTCAAAACGGCTGTCCTTATCAAGAAATGCCTTATACATTATTTTACTGTCGAGTTTCAACTGTAACCTTTCGGATTTCTCTTTCCAGAAGTTAAATTTCACTATAAATTAAATTAAAAAGCTAAAGCTTACAACCGGAAAATTGACAACTATATTAGAAATGAGGGATAATTAAAAATGAATTTCGGATAGATTAAGCTTTATTATCCGTGTTAGAATAAACTTTGAGTATATCGTTAATCAGTAATACTGATTAATTTGTGTATTCAATTAGTATTTCGTGCAGTAATTTTCGCTGGCCGATAAAAACACATATCCAGCCGGGTACGGAAAAAAACATCGCAAGTATTGCAGCGAGGACTGCACCGTAATAGTAATGATTTGCCGGATCAGAACTTAATAATCTTCCGGGAGTGCCTCCGATCCCGCAGGCAAACCACTGGGCTGTAAACAATAACATATACCCGACAATATTCCACTTGGCGGCAGACCGCTGAAAACCTGCTGTCAGACGGTTCAGCTTCATCCAGTTCCAGATTATCAGTGTGAACAGAACTGCTCCGGCTGATCCGAAAACTCCAAAATACAACCACATCCAGACAGGGTGAGATTCCGGAAAATTCATTTTACTGCTCCTTTCGGCTAAGTCCGTAAATTAAACCGCCGGTAATCATTATTAATGCTCCGAGCGGTGTTATAAAACCGGGAAGTAAAGCCTGAATTCCGGTGGAAGGTTCAGGAGGCGCCGGTGCCGGCAGGCCGATCAGCAGCCATAAAAAACCAATGGTTGAGTTCATGTGCAGAAAAAATACACCAATAAAGAATACTGTTAATCCAACTCTTTTATTTGCCATGATCGTTCCCTTTATGTGAATTTGGGACTTAAATACAAAAATGTCATACTCTGGCGGGATTTCTTCGAAAATAAGCTATTTAAACATCTAAGGCAATAAAAAAACACCTCAATTTGCGGCGTTCAGAGTTGACAGGAGGTGTGTTACGCTTTGTCGATTATTAAAATTTATGTAATCTTAAACTAATCCTGACACTCTCCAAAAGTTACCTGAAGAGTTCTCAGCAGATAAGTTGTTATTCTACGTTGATCTCAGGAATTCTCTCTTTCATTATTTTATTCACTTCTTCTTTGAAAGCGGATGGTACAGGTATATTAGCATATTCTCCTAAAACACGAGGCCTTTTTACTTTTAAAGAAAGAGTATTTTCATTATCACTTGCCCATTCATATGATTCGATTTTTTCCCATTTTAATAATCCGCCTGCCTGGATAATCCCTTTCTCCGTGATTCTTGTGTTTTTGAGATTCTTAAGGAAAAGCATAAAAAATCCATTCGCCAAAAACGCCAGTCCCAATATTACCTGTTTTAGGTCAAATGATCTGATAATACCTATTAGTAGTAAAACTGCTCCTAATATAAATGTAAAATATTCTGTTTTCGGCTTGCTGTAAAATTCCGACCTTCCCAGATCGAGTAGAATATTTTCCTGCTTTCTAGATTGTATTATATATGAAAATACCGCAACTAAGCTTGATATTAATATTAAGAGGTAAATGGCTGGAATTTCCTGACCTGCAATTGTTACAGGCGGGATATTAAATATAAAAACAATAGTAAGAACCATAGCTCCAATTAATATTACTCCCAAAAATATTATACCGCTTTTATTTCTTGAAACAGCTTTTTTACCCACCACTCGTCTTGCCCTGAATATAATCATTGTGAACATAATTCCAAATATACATAATAGGCTTAAAGCTATCAGGTACTTGGTCATGAAAATTCTCCTTTACTTTCCATAGACTGCCGGATCGATTTTGTATTTTTGGATAGTTGGAAACATATCCTGCCGGGCTGCATCAAATTTTATAGCTTCTACTTCATAAATATTTTGCCTGTAACCATATCCACCTTCAATATCCTGAAAAGGAATAGGAAAATACACATAGCTTAATCGCTCTTCTTTTTCAACATCGATTACATCAAAAAGGTATTCGTCTTTTGCACTTTTTGAAAATGTACGTATAAAAACTATATTTCCGTCTGTATGTAAATTACTGATTGCAGGATAGAATTTTACCGATTCAGCATGATCGATATCTTCTTTACTTGCATCACTGTTATTTAAACTTTCCAACCTCCTATTCTTCATTTCTGGATCTACAGGAACAGGATCATAAGACAAAGTTATCTGTTTATTAGTAAAAGTATCAATGTCAAAAACATTCAGTATATATGTTGCATTATTTGCATGAATGTCCTTACCATAATTCTTATATGCATATATAATTTTATTATTCGACAGTATATCACCGCACACAGTTGTCGGATATGGATAGCCTCCACCACCATCACCATACTTTATGATCTTAAACGGAGTATGTGCAATCGTAAAAATCGTATCAGGGTCCTCATAAATAATAGCATAATGGAATATATATACAGCTCTTTTATTGTCAAAGAAATAGACATCTCTAAAAACACTAGTTGACACAACTTCTTTTTCAATAAGTCTTTTGAACCTTTCATCTTCTCTATATCTTATCGTTTTTATAAATTCATATTCCGGTGAATAAACATTAATTGCTTTCCCAAATTCCACGGCAAGTTCACCCGAATGACTAATTGATGGCACTAGGTATCCTAATTCTCTTAGATTTAAATCAAATTCTCCCGGTCCTCGTCCAGGGCGGCCAATAATCATTTTCTCTTTACCATCCTTATCAAATACTTTTATCCGATTTTCATCAGTCACAAATACATCACCTTCATCATTAACACACATAAATCCCGGCCCTGCAAGCAGGTACTCATCCG
The DNA here is from genome assembly GCA_042564455.1 of Candidatus Zhuqueibacterota bacterium. GTDB lineage: Bacteria > SM23-31 > SM23-31 > SM23-31 > SM23-31 > JBHPLC01. The sequence goes on from JBHPLC010000028.1 coordinate 11,008, forward strand.
GCACATTCTCAGCGCCGAACTCAAGTTCCAGGCTTAAGGGATTCGCCATTATTGTATTTTTGTCAATGGAATCCATTTCATTATCACCAACACAAGCTGAAAACAAAAGCAGGCATGCAATTACTGCCAAATTGTGCCTCAGTTTCATTAATATTCTCCTGTTCTTTGTTCGGTATTTAATAATAATCATTTCCCATAAACTTTCGGATCAATGCGGTATTTCTGGATTACGGGGGAAAAATCAGAGTCTATTGTATGTTTATAAAGATAGCCATTTTTAATTCTAATTCTTAATGGAGTTATAATAAATTCAGAAATTCCAATAAACTTTCTTTCAGACATGTCAAATACAAGTACTCTGCTTCTTACAACATCCCTGTTATTCCATAAAAAGACATATTGATTATCCACATTCATGTCGGTAAACAACGGAAAATATTTTTGATTACGCAGTGCTTTTTCCATTTTGCTGTTTAACTGCTCCTGTCTCTGCTCCATAAATTGCATGGGGGGCATTCGTGATCTTGAAGAGTCTGCGATTGGATACCCTGATCTTGAAGTGGCTTCAATGATATATTCTTCAGGAATCTCCTCTGGTGTATAAGTATAGGTAAAAGTTTCGACAGTATTCTCTTTTATCGAATATAAATAGAAAGTCAGAGTCGCCTGGTTTTCATGAAACTTAACATCGTGTGTTGTGTGTGTATAGAGAATTGTATTATCCGGTAGAATTGCTAAATAAGTATCCCCGATTGCACTGGAATGCGTACCTGTTGAACCGCCGGTAGGAAAACTGACCCTTATAGAACTCACTTCTTCATAATTGGCAATATTTTTAAACAAGTTATCGCCTGTCTGGAGAATGATCCTGTCATAACTTATAGTTTCATCTTCCATATTATAGCTGCACCAGAAGACTACCTCGTTTTCGCTCAATGGAAAACACCTTCTGACATGACAACGGGTTGAAACTGTACCGTTCATTCCGTCAATGAAATTCTTGATTTTCTCTCTGTCAACACTTCGTTTTCCTATAAATTCATTCCGGGGATTGAAAATATAATAATAATATTCCCTTGAACTAGATGACACGCTTAAATAGTTATCAGGAGAGATAAACAAATTACGGTAAGAGGCTGGATTTAGTCCCGGTTCTCTGCCTCTGATTCTTATAATTTTCTTCGGATCACCGTTCGGATCGAATATCTTGATAAAATTTTCATCATAAACATAAATATTATTCCTACCATCAACCTCTATTTCCATTGGCCTAAATAACATATATTCATCAGGAAGGTTTTCTCTTCCAAACACAAGTTCCAGTTTCAGGTTGTATCGGAAATATTCTTCCGGTATCTGAGCAAAAACAGATGATGATATAAAGCATGTTAATATAAGGATCACTGCAAGGTATGTACGCATTTAATCCTCCTGTATATGTGTTAAGGATAAATACTATATGTTCGAAATACTACTTTTTTATGATAGTATAGCTAAAAAACAAAAATATCCACCTAAACCTAAATATTTATTTTACAAAAATCAACAGGTTTGTATTTTATTATTGCATATGGATGAATAATTTACAGAAAGTACATAAAAAAACACCCCGAATCGAGGCGTTCCGTATTAGCGGGAGAGTGTTACGCTTTGTCAACTTTTGAAGTAAATATAACCTTAGCTATGTCATAAAAGATAAATATACTAACACCTGCGATCCTCACTTTTCAACGACAGCCGGATCGATTTTTAATTATGGATGATATAGAATCTATCAACATTTATTGTTGGTTTATAAGCGTAACCAATCTTGAATATATCCGGAGATGCTGCGTTGGTAAAGCCTCAGGAAAGCTAAATATTAGAATTATACATAAATTCATCAAAGATATCTTTTGGGGATTCATCTTTGTGAACATTTTTACTTTTCAGAAAATCTCCAAGCTTCAAGTCGGTTTTCATAACATGTTCCTTAAACCACACCCAGAGTTCTTTGGCAAGTCTCATTTTCAGGTCTTTCGACACACCGGAATTCTCGTATTCTTTTGAAAATGTGTGTAATTTTTTAATAAAATATTCATGTTCCTTCTTGTGGAAATTCAATCCCGAAAAATTGTGATTCTGCATGAGCCTTTCTTCAGTCCCGAAATGCGCTTCCACGTACTGCTGCAGAAATAGGATACTTTTTCTTAAATTGACCTGAATACTTTCATCCTTGATAGAACTTAGCAGAAGGTTTATCTGCAGGAACAAATTCTTGTGTTGGTTGTCGATTATTGGGACACCTATCGAGTAGCTCTGTCCCCATGCTGTGTAACCATCTTGTGTCATGTTACCTTCGAATGAAATACTGATAGTTTATAAACAATGAAAGTACTATCTGATATTCCCCATATAAATTCTCTGAAAGAATTTATATAGTTTTGGATTATAACTGCAATTTAACCAATGAACCTTATAATTACAAACTAAAAAGGATTTTTTGGATACTTCGTAGTATCATTTTTATTTAATTCAATTTAAACACATAAAAAACACCCCGAATTGAGGCGTTCAGTATTTGCGGGATCGGGAAACTCTTTGCCGGCAGCAAGCGATCTTATTTTCTTGTTATGTCGATTTTTCTAATTAAAGTGAAACATGCATTTACGTATATCAAACTCAAATCAAAATTGTCAGTTTTTCATAAGTACTAATAAAATACTTGCATAGACTAAATGTATCTCTTAAATTTATAAGCCTGTCAATCCGAAATGTTTCGAAGATATACAGGTTTAAATTTAGAAAAATAGAATAAAGGAATATTAGTCCATCTATCCAGGAGAGGAAAATGCGAAAAAAGTCTATAACAATTTTTCTGGCCATTTTGCTGTTGTCGGGTATTAATTCAGCTTGGGGGCAGTCAAACTGGGCTCAATTCAGAGGGCCTAATGGTTTGGGCATTTCCAGTGAAACAAAAGAATTACCGGTGGAATTCGGAGAATCTAAAAATATGATATGGAAAACTGCTGTTCAGCCGGGAAATTCCTCTCCCTGTGTGTGGGGAGACCGGATCTTTCTTACGGGATTCACGGACAATATAATGATAACCTACTGCATCAGTGCAAATGACGGGAAAATTGTCTGGCAAAAAAGTGTTACAGGTAATAGAACTCAAAGATTACATCCCAACAACACTCCGGCAACACCAACACCTGTTACTGATGGAGAAAGGATAATTGTCTATTTTGGACCATACGGGCTGATCTGTTACGATTATGAGGGGAATATGGTCTGGGAAAGGCGGTTGGAAGAACCTCAAATGCTGTACGGACCATCAGCATCACCAATTTTAGCAGGAGATCGTCTGATATTCATAAATGATTCAAACAAAGATTCTTATGTGGAGGCTATTGATCCAAAGTCCGGTAATACAATATGGAAAACCATGCGGAAAGAAAGCTTTTCCGGTAGTTGGTCGAGTCCCATGCATTATAATAATAGCGGCATAGATGAAATTGTGATTTATGGGATCTGGTGGATGAAGGCATATGATCTGAAGGATGGATCTGAAAGATGGTCTGTTCCCGGACTCACCGATGAGCCATGTATAACACCTGTATATGGAGATGGACTGATCTTTACAACTTCATATAATATGAAAACCAATCCGGAAGTAATAGGATTGCCGGAATTTGATGAACTGCTGGAAGAGTATGATAAGGATAGTGACAGGGAGCTGACTCGTGAAGAAGTGGCGCCCAATAAAAGTATTCTTTCCCGGTATGATGCCGACGGTGAAGGCGATCATCCATTGGGAGGATTCTTTAATTTCCTGGATGTTGACAGATCCGGAAAGATCACTGTAAAAGAATGGGCAAAAATGATATCGTTCCTGAATAGTTTTAAACAGGAAAATGCACTGATGGCTATAAAAGTCGGTCCGGATAAAAATGTAGAACCTGAAATTGTCTGGAAACACAATTACGGTGTGCCGGAGTGTCCGTCCCCACTTTATTATGATGGACGAATATATATGGTAAAAAACGGGGGGATAGTATCATGCCTGGTGGCAAAAACCGGCGAGTTAGTATACCAGGATAAGCTGAGATCAAGAGGCCCTTTTTACTCTTCACCGGTTATAGGAGATGGCAAAATATACGTTGTCTCAGCTCGGGGAACTGTAACGGTTTTTGAACCAGGTGACAACCTTAATATTTTAGTAAATAATGAACTGAATGAAAGAACAATGGCAACTCCGGCAATTATTGGTGGAAGGATATATATCAGGACTGAGAAAAACATATTCGCATTTGGCATAAAATAAAATTCCCCTTTCTTTATGTATTGACTTGATTCACTCTAAGCTCTTTTTAGTCCAAATTGATCTGGGCCGCTGCAATAAGATTCAATTAATAATTGCTTTTAATGTGATAATTTCTTAAATAATAAAGGCCCGGCATTTCACTTCTTAATATAAATAATTTGCGAAAACATTCAGGTATTTTGAATAAGTTCTATCTATGTTCATATATATTTATAACAAATTCAAAACAAAGGTATAAACACTAATTTAAAGGAAATCCAGTGAAAAGATTAATTAAGTTATTTCCGGTAATAGCTGTACTACTGGCTGTTATTGCGTTTTCTCTGAATGCGCAAACCATTAAAACACCCTCTGAAAAGGGTGATTTTGAAGAGTATACTACTTATGAAGAGATGATGGAATATCTTCAGGAAGTTCAGGCAACAACAACCGAGATGCTACTTTCCGATTACGGAGAGACTATCGAAGGAAGAAAAATCCCCTATGCGATATTCAGCCGTCCGATGGTTACACAGCCCTGGGAGGCCATGGCAAGCGGTAAACCTGTTGTATTTATGTCTGCTAACATTCATGGCGGTGAGAGAACTGTCAGAGAAGGACTTCTCCTTCTCATAGCAGAGTTGGCCGACAAAACCAGCCCGGCGAACAGACTGCTGGATGACCTTGTCATCCTTTTTATCCCCTCTATTAATCCGGATGGATTAGTAAGAGCATCCCGCGGAAATTCTAACGGTATCGACATGAATCGCGATTTTATGAAACTTGAACAAGATGCACTCTATAACTATATACACAATTTAGTCCTGTTATGGAGACCGCATGGATGGCTGGACGGTCATAATGGAGGTTCACGACCCTATAATATGTGTTATCAGGGCCCTGGAAATATTGAGAGTGATCTGGACCTAATGAATTTAGTTGACCATGAGATGTTCCCCTTTATAGATCAGGAGATGCTGAAAGCGGGATACAAATCCTGGTATTACTCCGGAGGAGACAGCACGAGCTGGAGAGTGGGCCTGACATATCCGAGAGTGGCTAACAATTACGCCGGTATGATCGACTGTCTCGGCGTATTGTACGAATCACCAGGTCAGGACAGAAAAACCGGTGCACTCAGCGCATTGGTTGCCTCAAAAGCGTATCTTCAGTTCTTCGCAAATAATTCACAAAAGGTCATGGAAACTGTCAATCGTGCCCGAAACGAAACGATCACATTGGGGCAGACTGCTTCCGGTGATATACCTGTGGTAATGGAAAAAGTAGCAGAAGATTACAAGGTGTCTTATGAAATTATGATCAGAGAAGGAGGTACTCCTGATCCTAATAATCCAAGAAGAATTACTGGCGGGACTCAAAGAGCAGTACAGATTACCAATGCTGATATCATAAAAAAACTTGTTGCAACTAAAACACGTCCACGACCATACGTCTATATTCTTGAACCGAGAGCCAAAAAAGCAATAGAAATGCTCGAACGCCATCGGGTTACTATTGAAGTTCTTCAGGAAGATACTGAACTGGATGTCGAAGCCTATATAGCAAAAGAGATAACCAGAAGTAGTCAGTATGACCACCCGGCATCTGCCGGATCTGTCGTTGTGGAAGACGAAATGCATAAAATGACCAGAACATTCCCCAAGGGATCATATATTGTACGTACCGGACAGGCATCGGGGAGAATTGTCTGTCATATGCTTGAACCTGAAACAACGGATAATGTTATTACCTGGAATGCAATGGACGCGATTCTACCGCGTATCAGCAGCGGTCAGGGCAATCAGAGGGGCGGCAGACAGGCCGGACCGGCGATTATCCCGATTTTCAAAGTCATGGTTCCAAAACCACTGCCCACAAAAATCCTGAAATAAGGTTAATAAATATTGAAATATACAAAGGGCTTAGAATTTTTCTAAGCCTTTTTTTAGTGGGCGTGTGTTACGCTTTACGAACTTTTGGAGTAAATTTTACCAGAGTTATGTAGCAAAAGTGACCTGCCAACTTTACTTTCCGTAGACTGCCGGATCGATGCGGTATTTTTTGATGACAGGGAAGCCTTCCTTATCAGTTCCAATGTCATAATGATATTTTCCATTTCTTGGAAAAATATATTCTGGAAAAATCACAGATTTTATATATTTCTGTTGATTCAGATCAAAAATATCAGTTGGAAAGATTTTCTCTTTCGAATTGTCGAATTTATTTCTGTAATATCCTTCATATAAATATACATAGAGTATATCTTTGTCTAAATGGAAAAGTCGGCTTGATGTAAAGAATCCTTTTTTCCGATATATGTCTTTCATTTCATTAACTGCTTTAGCTGTAGTTATAGTTTTGATGATAAACCTATTTAAATCTTCAGGTAGTTTTACTGGATTAAATTTTCTTTTAATTTTGGTATCTTTTAGGGAATTAAGATCGACAATATGTATAACATAATAAAAATTACCATCCTCATTATCATAGTAATCTTCATCAGTATTAATATATACTACTTTATTATCTGTCAAAACATCCCAGAACAATTCACCTAAATTAGGATTGAATCCTTTGTGGTCTGTAATATAATAGGAGCCTGGCTTACTAATATCAAAAATTGTTTCTATTTCATTATTGTTTTTATATAGCAGTAAATTTCTATATGCAGGTGTTTTTATCCTCAAGCAAAATACTGTTTTCATATTATCAATTGGTACTATTTTCTCAATAAGACTTATACTTTTATCATTATAATCCAGAGTATTAAGATGATTATTTAATAAAGGATCCATCAATAGGTTCTTTTTCTCAACAAACCTGTATAAGTTATCATAAATGTTAAAGAATATACCATCTCCTCGTCCCTGAGATACTACAGCAATATAATCTTGCGGACCGATAAATATTCTCGGCCTTCCCTCAAACTCGCCTGGCCCCTTTCCTTTTCCTCCAAAAATTTTTTTCCCATTCCCATTTTTATCATATACTTTTAATCGATTTTCATCAGCTGTAATAATATCCCCATCCTTAGTTACTAAAAGTCCAGCAGGCCGCGCAAGAAGAAATTCGTCCTGTACATTCTCAGCACCAAACTCAAGTACCAGTTTCAGAACATTTCTGAGTGGTTCTTCCGGTATCTGAGCAAAAACGGATGATGTTATAAGGCACGTCAATATCAGAATCACAACAATACATGTACGCATTTAATCCCCCAATGCTGTTACAAAGGATAAATACTATTGAATATGGCTATATATGAAGGTACAGTTAAACGACAAGAATATTCCATAAAACATAAATATTTATTTTATCAAAAACAATAGATTTATATTTTATTATTGCATATAGATATGTAGTTTATAAATTGGACAATAAAAAAACGCCCCAAATCGGGGCGTTCCGTTTTGGCGGGGGCGTGTGTTACGCTTTACGAACTTTTAAGCTAAATTTAGATAGAAGTATGAAATAAGTAATGAAATAACAATCACATCCCTGTATTAAATTCAAGCATACGCCAACCTAAGGATTCAATTTCTTTAACCAGAACAATAATTCTTCCACCCAAACCACTATATGATGTTAAATCTCTTTTATATTGAATATTGTATGATACTGTATAGATAACAGTTCCCGGAGATATTGTAAAATCAGGGGAAATTGAATCCTCTGCGGTAAACGGCTTTATTCTAGTAATTTCAACAGATTCAATATTCTCTATTCCATCATCATAAGCTTCAGAAAAAGAATTATTAAAAAATTGCGAATTATCCATATTAGTAAATATGAAATTCACGAGGTTTCTTCTTGTTCTGCAGGCATATGCTAATTTATAATCTTTTTCATCAATAGCATTATAATAAGTTTCAATAATTTGAACAGGGGACATTTTTGCAAGTTTTTTTTCAAGATCATTATCCGGATTGACAATACCTTTTTCAAGCAGCCACTCTTTCCAGCTTTGATGAAGCGTTTCATTAGGTACATGAAGCTCAGGTGCTCCTATATCAGCTAATGATCTCCGATCAAGCGTACAAGCAAAACCATTATGTCGTCCTTTACAGATCCATGCACCTATGATGTTTTTACCATTCTTTATAATTACACTCCGCGAATTTTTTGATGGATACAGAAACTCAGGAAGTCCTTCATTTAATTTATAGAGTACCGCTGTTACATTTTTCCCCAGATATGGTTCCATATCCAGACCTATTGCTTTGCTGAGCTCATTATTATATGCCCAGTATATTTCTATGGGAAATTCACCCGGAAGATTCTCAAAACTTTCCGGTAATGTCATCTGCTGTTCATTTAATTTGTTTGCAATTGTCCAACCGTACCTGGCAAGAAATTCTTCATCGTTTTCAGGATACAACATTACATATGATCCAGAAAACATCCAGAGAAATATGAGTAAACAAATATATATGATCTTTCGCAACATGAATTCTCCAGCATTTAAGAATCTTTTGAATAATTCTGAAATTAAAACATTTATTTCCTGTTATTATACAACATTATACTATTTTCAACAAGGATAAGTTGCACCTTAAACATAAAAAAACGCCCCTAATTGAGGCGTTACGTATTTGCGGGGGCGTATGTTACGCTTTACGAACTTTTGAGTATAAATTGAAAATACATTCCCTCCTAAAAATCTAAGGCAGAGTCTTCATCTAATGAAGTTCTGTCTAATGATGAGTTGAGTGAATTTAGCCGAACATTCAAAAAAAGCAATTTTTTATTGGCATTTTTCGGATTTTAAGCTATATTTTCTTCACTATTCCAAAAATCCCTATATGTGATCAACACAGGGAAAACATAAAACATTCTGCATTTTTTATCATTATTTATATAGAAGAGGAATTATGAGTAAAAACAAACCATTTACCCATCCTTATATCCCGAATTCAGCGCCTGCTGCCAAAGAGGCGATGCTGAAGGAGATAGGTGTTAAGAGTATCGATGAGTTCTACGAGGATATTCCGGAAAATTTAAGGTTCAAGGGTAAGATGAACCTGCCGGAACCGCTGTTGTCGGAGTATGAATTAAAGCGGCATGTCGAAAATATATTATCCAAAAACAGATCATGCAAGGAACTTATAAATTTCCTTGGTGGCGGGTGTTATCAGCATTACGTCCCTGCCATATGTGACGAGATCAATCAGCGATCGGAGTTCCTGACGGGATACGCCGGAGAACCCTATGAAGACCACGGAAGATTTCAGTCGCTTTTTGAGTATGCGAGTCTGATGGGTGAACTGCTGGATATGGATGTCGTGAATCTGCCGACATACGACTGGGGGCAGGCAGTCAGCACGTCGATCCTGATGACTGGCAGGATAACCGGCCGGAGTGAGATACTCATATCGGAATCAATTTCTCCTGAGAGGGAGCTCATAATTAACAATTACTGCCGGTCAGGGATGAAAATCGACAGTGTAAAATTTGACAAAGAGACCGGCCTGATAAATCTTGATGACCTCAAGGAAAAGATGTCGAAGGATACCGCGGGGATATACCTCGAGAATCCCACATTTTTCGGAAATATTGAACACCGGGGTGATACTGTTTCAGATATAATCCACGAGAACGGAGGTTTATTGATTGTCGGAGCAGATCCACTTTCTTTAGGTATTCTGACGCCACCGGTCCAGTACGGCGCTGATATAGTATGCGGGAGTATCCAGGGATTGGGAGTCCACATGCAGTATGGGGGCGGACTTGCCGGTTTTATTGCCGTACGGGATGAAGAACGTTTTGTCGCAGAATACCCTTCCCGGTTATTCGGGATCACAAAAACGGATGTGCCGGGTGAATGGGGATTCGGTGATGTGCTTTACGACCGGACTTCATTCGGGGTACGTGAACAGGGTAAAGAATTTGTCGGAACCATGTCTGCTTTATGGGGAATTACCGCCGGAGTATATTTAGCGCTTGCCGGTCCTCACGGGATGCAGAAACTTGGCAAAACCATATTACAGAAATCGCAGTATGCGATGAAAAAACTGTCTGAGATCGACGGTGTGAAAATCCGATTCGCTCCCACTCCCCACTTCAAGGAATTCGTCGTTGACTTTAGCAGAACCGGGAAACCTGTAAAAGACATTAATAATGTCCTGCTTGACGAAGGGATTTCCGGCGGTCTTGATCTGTCACAGGATTTTCCGGGAATGGAGAACTGTGCACTGTATTGTGTTACGGAAGTCCACACAAAAGAAGATCTGGACAAACTGGCTGATACACTAAACAAGTGTCTGAATCAAAAATAGAGCTGAACAGGATATTTTATTAAGGAGAAAATATAAATGGGTATGGATCTGAATACAAAAGAAAGAAAGTTTCACCAGGCGAAATGGGATGAACCTGTTATTTTTGAATTGAGCACTGAAGGTGAGCAGGGAATTGTCATGCCTGATGCAGGAAATGATATAGAAAAAGAGGTAGGAGACGGATTATCTGTGATCCCTGAAAATATGAGAAGAAAAAAGCTCCCCGGGCTGCCTGAACTGTCGCAGATGCAGGTGCTGAAACATTATCTCAGGTTATCACAGGAGAATCTTGGAGCGGACCTGAATGTCGATATCGGACAGGGCACATGTACAATGAAATACAATCCGAAAATAAATGAACAGTTTGCAGGTTCACCCCAGATAACGGAACTTCATCCGTATCAGGATGAAAGCACCGTACAGGGTATCCTGGAGATAATATATAAACTGGACCTGTTTCTGAGAGAAATATCCGGTCTGGATAAATTCATATTCCAGCCGGGAGGCGGCAGCCAGGCAATACTGGCAATGGCTTCGATCATGAGAGATTACCATGAAGCCAGAGGTGAGTCGGAACAAAGAAATGAGATAATTACGACGATCTTCTCTCACCCGTCGGATGCTGCTGCTCCTGCTGTTCACGGTTATAAGATATTTACTATATATCCCAATGAGGATGGACTGCCTGATGTAGAAGCCTTAAAGGAGGTTGTATCTGACAGAACCGCCGGACTGTTCATAACCAATCCCGAGGATACGGGAATTTTTAATCCGAAGATCGCCGAGTTTACAAAAATTGTCCATGAGGCGGGAGGAATCTGCGCGTATGATCAGGCTAATGCAAACGGAATGTTAGGTATTACACGCTCGAAAGAGGCTGGTTTTGACCTCTGCTTTTTTAACCTGCACAAGACCTTTTCATCCCCTCATGGATGCGGCGGACCGGGTTCGGCGGCACTTGGAGCAACTAAGGAACTGATCGATTTTCTTCCTGTCCCGGTCGTTGAATTTGATGGAGAGAAATATTACCTGGACTATGACCTGCCGGAAAGTATCGGGAAGATCAGGGAATTTTACGGTGTAATTGGAGCGATCGTCAAGGCATATTCATGGATAATGAGCCTGGGGGATGAAGGCCTGAGGGAAGTTGCTCGTATAGCCGTGCTTAACAATAATTATCTATTGAAAAAGGTTTTGGAAATTCCGGGAGCAAGTGCACCCTATGCGCAGGGAAAACATCGCATCGAACAGGTTCGCTACAGCTGGGAAAAACTCACCGAAGATACCGGTATTACCACAGAAGATGTTACTAACCGTATGGTGGATTTTGGTTTTCATATGTGGTCGAGCCATCATCCGTTCGTTGTGCCTGAACCGTTTACGCTTGAACCGACCGAATCATACTCGAAAGCGGAGATTGATGAATATATTGAAGGATTAAAAAGGGTATCCCGGGAAGCTTATGAGAATCCGGATATCGTGAAAAACGCCCCTCACAACAGTGTAGTCCATAAGCTCGACCACAGCACACTTGATGATCCTTCAAAATGGGCAATTACCTGGAGAGCGTACTTAAAGAAGCATAAGAAATGAAAACAATCCGCACTGTTGGACTCATTATTAATCCTATTGCAGGTATGGGAGGAAAAGTCGGGCTCAAAGGCACCGATGGAACTCAAATAGTTGAGAAATCCCTAAGTCTTGGCGCAGTGCCCGAATCACCAAAACGCACAGAAGAAGCTCTGAAGCGTCTGATCCCCTTGCGGAACAATATTAAAATAATTACCTATCCGGGTGATATGGGCGAGGATACTGCTGTGAAGTGTGGTTTTGATGTTGATGTTATCGGTTCCGTAGCAAAAGGCAGAACGAGCGGATTGGATACTCAGAACGCCTGCAGTGATCTTCTGGAAAAAGATGCGGATCTGCTATTATTTGCCGGAGGAGACGGTACTGCAAGAGATATATACAATTCAATCGGAGATAAATTAACAGTTCTGGGGATTCCGTCGGGAGTTAAGATACATTCGGCCGTGTTCGCTTGTAATCCGAAAAGAGCAGGTGATCTTGCCTGGCTATTTCTTGAGGAAAAGGTAAAACGGTTCAGGGAAGCCGAGGTAATGGATATTGACGAGGATTCATTCAGGGCCGGAATAGTTTCCGCCAAGCTTTACGGGTATCTGAAAATACCTTACAGGCAAAGCCATGTACAGGGGTTAAAAACAGGCAGTCCTGCATCTGAAAAGAATGATCAGGAAGCTATTGCCCGGAATGTTATCAATAATATCGAAGAAGATTGTTATTATATTATTGGTCCCGGCACCACGACGAGATCCATCATGGAAGAATTAAACCTGAAAAATTCTCTGCTGGGCGTTGACCTGATCTATGGAAAAAAGCTGATCGAAAATGATCTTAATGAAAAAAGGCTGCTTGAACTGATCTCAGGCAGAAAAACCAGGCTTGTCGTTACCATGATCGGCGGGCAGGGATATATATTCGGCAGAGGGAATCAGCAGATAAGCCCTGAAGTTATCAGACAGATCGGGAAGGAAAATATAATTATTGCCGCCACCAGAAATAAGATCAATTCTTTGAGAAGCCGTCCATTATTGGTTGATACCGGAGATAATGAACTGGATGAATATCTTTCTGGATTCGTTACAGTATTAACAGGCTACAGAGACAGGGCTGTTTACAGAGTGTCACATTAGCATATAACAGACAATTGAAATAATAAAAGGGCTGTAAAACATGTCGGAAAATGAAATAAAACAGTATGGAAAATACCTCAAAAATAAAACAGCAGTTGTTACGGGTGCATCGTCAGGAATAGGGAGAGCGATCGCAGAGTTATTCGCAAAAGAAGGCGCATCTGTAGCCATCATGGATATTAATGAAAAAGACGGGAAAATACTTGAAGATAAAATCAATGAGAGCGGCGGGAAATCTTTCTTCATAAAAGGTGATGTCAGCAGTCCGGAAGACTGCAGGAGCGCTGTCAGCATTGCTGCAGAAAAGTACGGCGGATTGGATATACTTGTTAATAATGCCGGAATAATAAAGCGGACAACCGTTCTTGATATAGATGAAAATGAATGGGATAAGGTAATGGCGGTAAATGTAAGATCGGTATTTCTGATGTCGAAATATGCGATTCCGGAAATGATAAAAAGAAACGGCGGATCGATAATAAATATCGGCTCCGGCTGGGGATTGGTAGGAGGCGGAAAAGCCGTATCCTACTGCGCTTCAAAAGGTGCTGTAGTGCAAATGACCCGTGCAATGGCGATCGATCACGGTGGACAGAATATCAGGGTCAACTGTGTCTGTCCCGGAGATGTTGATACACCGATGCTGAGAGACGAAGCAGAACAATTAGGTGAAGATATAGATAAATTCATGACTGAATCCCTGGACAGACCTTTAAAAAGGAACGGAAAACCGGAAGACATTGCACATGCGGTGCTGTACCTTGCCGGTTCAAACTCTTCGTACGTTACGGGTTCCATTCTGGTTGTTGACGGAGGCGGTCTGGCAGGATGATTCATAAAATATACATAAAAATAATAATCGGAGAAATAAATGAAAGGATTAAAAGGTAAAAGAGTACTTATAACCGGTGGAGCAAGCGGGATCGGAGCAGCAACCGCAAAGCGGTTCATAGATGAAGGATCAGAAGTAATAATTCTGGATTGTGATAAGGGGGCTTGTGAGAAAATTAAGCAGGAGATCTCTCAGCTGACTGCAACTGTGATCGCAGATGTGTCAAACCACAAGGAAGTTGAAAAAGCTTTTAAAGAAATTGACAATATCTGGGGAGGTCTTGATATTCTTATTAATAATGCCGGGATAAGTATCAGGCATAGTTTTGCTGAAATTAAGATCGAGGACTGGCTGAAAGTCATTAATGTAAACCTGAACGGAGTGTTCTTTGCTGCCAGGGAAGCTGCCATACGTATGAAGCGAGCCGGAAGCGGTGTCATAATAAACATGGGATCGACTAACGGCATCGTGGGATATAAATTTTATGCTGATTATAATGCTTCCAAAGCAGGAGTATTGGAACTGACACGCTCCTTAGCTCTTGAATTAGCGCCTGATATTCGCGTTAATGCCATATGCCCGGGTTATATCATGACGCCCATGCAGGAAGCGGAGTATACTCCTGAAATGATGGCAGAATTAAATGATAAACTTCCCATGAAAAGACATGGAACAACTGGAGAGGTTGCTTCGCTTTTCGCATTTCTCGCATCAGATGAAGCCTCTTATATTACAGGGCAGCATTATGTTATTGACGGCGGTGAGACTGCCGGCGGATTAGCCAGCAGATAATTTACTTTCGAATTTTGTTGAATAATAGTCAGATTATTTTTATATTGCATTTAGAGTGATTTTTATTATTATTAGTAAGTGTATTGAGCATTTGAGGAAAAGATGAAAAAAGCATTGATTGTAGATGATGATGATATGATCCGTACTGCGGTTGGTGATCTGTTAAAAAGAGTTAATTTTAAAATGGATTACGCTGAAGACGGCTGGGAAGGTGTCAGAAAGATCAAGAGTACGACTTATGATCTTATCGTTCTGGATATAAAGATGCCAAGTGTTGACGGTGAACAGGTATTGAACATTCTTAAGAAGCAATACACGACACTTCCTGTAGTTATTCTTTCGGGATTTCTGACAAAGTCCAAACTGGTCAGTTTTCAGAAACTTGATGTAAAAGGTTTTGTGACAAAACCGATAGATATTAAGAAATTCTACCAGGCGGTAAATATTGTTTGTCCTATAGAGTTGACTTCTTAATTTTTTGGATCATCTTTTTTCAACTCTTCATAAATTGCCGAGCCCAGCTCTTCAATAGTGAAGGGTTTTTTTATGAACTTCCCCGCACCCAGTTTTTGTGTTTCCTTAATTCTTTTTGAGGCAGAAAAACCGCTGACAATAAGAGCTTTCTGGTCCGGTACAATTTTGATCATCTCCTTATATGTCTGAAGCCCGTCCAGTCCGGAACCGAGCAGCATGTCAAGAAGAACAATATCAATTTTATTATTTTCCATATATTTTATTGCATCTTCACCCTTTGAAAATGAAACCGGAGTATAGTTAAGAATTTCGAGAATTTTTTCTCCGCTATCTCTCATATTCCTGTCATCATCTACAATTACAACAATTTCTTTACTGCCTATGATATCTTTAATTTTCCTGACCTTTTTTTTGGTTTTCTTTTTGCCTTTTGCAACAGGCAGATATACGTTAAAAATTGTTCCCGTACCCGGTTCACTTTTTACATCGATAAAACCATCATGCTCTTTAATTATATTCCATACAACTGAAAGTCCTATCCCTGAACCGCTTCTGCCCATGACTTTCTTAGTAAAATATGGTTCAAATATTTTAGGAAGATCATCTTCGCTGATACCGGTACCGGTATCGGAAACGCTTAAGGTCACATATTTATCAGGAAGGATTATTTCATATCCCCGAATTTCTTTCTTTAATTGTTTATTAGATGTTGTTACCAATATTCTTCCGCCGTCTGGCATTGCTTCACCCGCATTATTAATCAGATTATAAAGCACCTTGATAATCTGAACTTTGGACAGGGTAACATTTTTGATCGTTTTTTCAAGATTACTGTCAATCGATATCTTTGGATTAGTTTTAATTATCTGATTAATCTCCGGTGAGGCTATACAGTCTTTTATTACGCTGTTAATATTAGTAATTTCCTCACTGTGCACGCCGCCTCGTGCAATATTTAAGAGATCTTCAACAATATTTGCCGCTCTCTGACCGGATTTTTTGATCGCTTTGATTTTTTTCTGCAACGGATCGCTTTTTTTCATGTCCAGCAGAATCAGATCCGGATAAGTGACCAGCCCTGTCAGGATATGATTAAGATCATGAGCTACAGCTCCCGCGAGTTTTCCCATTGATTCCATTTTCTGTGCCTGCAGAAACTGTTCCTCAAGTTTTTTCCGTTCCACCTCAGATCTTTTTCTTTCGGTTATATCCCACAGATAAGCTCTTGTTCCGATGATCTCATTTTCTTCTTTTATAACACTTGCGTCGACTTCAAGAAATATAACTTCTCCATTCTTTTTCAGCCCCCGGAATTCATATCTTGATGGAACAGCCTCACCTTCTATTCTCTGATTGCTATAGTTCAAAACAAATTTTGTATCTTCCTGATAAATTAGAGTTGCAATACTTTTCCCTAATAATTCGTCAATCTTGTATCCCAATAAATCCGCAAATTTTTCATTAATATAGGTTAAATTGCCGTTCTGATCATTTACACTGATGGATATTCCCGCCTTTTCCACTAATTCTCTATATTGCTCTTCAGATTCTGTTAAGGCGCGTTCAGCTTTTTCCCGCTCCTCAATATCTTTTTGTAACTTGATATTCATCTTTTCCAGTTCATTTGTTCTCAATTTTACCAATTCTTCGAGCTGGTCCCTATAGACCTCTAATTCCGTTTCCGCCTTCTTTCTTTCCGTAATATCCCTTGCTATTCCAACAGTACCGATAATATTATCTTCATCGTCATAAATAGGACTTTTTATTGTTTCGATCACTAATTGATTATTATTTTTATCAATTAAAGGTTCTTCGGCAACAATAGTCTTTCCAGAATCTATCACAGATTTGTCGTCTTCTCTGTATTTGTCTGCGACTTCTTTAGGCCAAATATCAAGGTCGGTTTTACCTTTCAGGTCATCAGTTGAAAACCCGGAGCTTCTTGCAAAAGGTTCGTTAACAAGAATGAATCTTGATTCCAGGTCTTTCAGCCATGCAATATCAGGAAGATTATCCAGCAGTGCTTTAAGCTCATTTTCTTTTCTTGTTAATTCCTGGGTTCTTTGTTCAACTGTTTCTTCCAATTGCTCCAGATACATCTCTTCTGCAATGCTTAATAATTCCTCTGATTTTTTTCTCTCCCGGATGTCCCTACTGACCGAAAGGATCACCCTCTGTCCATCAAGAGTAAAAATGTGTGAATTGATCTCGACCGGTATTTCATGTCCTCCTTTGGCAACATGGTTAATCTCATAGGTGATATTTCCTTTTTTCAAAAGTTTTTTCATTACTTCGTTTATTCTTCTTTCAGGTTCTTCTTCGGTAATGTCCATCATGGTCATTAATGAGAATTCTTCACGGGAATAACCAAGCATATTACAAGCAATATCGTTGACTTCTATACAGGTACCCGGCATATTATCTTCCGTTAATTGCCAGAGAAAAATTGCATCATTAGCTTTATTAAATAATTCTCTGAACTTATTTTCTGTTTCCAGCAAAGCTTCTTCAGTTCTTCTTATTTCAGATATATCTAGTATTACACCGTCTATGTACAGGGATTCATTGCCTTCCCCATAAACAGGTCTTCCGTGTTCTATAAAATACCGAGTATTA
Organism: Candidatus Zhuqueibacterota bacterium; assembly: GCA_042564455.1. GTDB lineage: Bacteria > SM23-31 > SM23-31 > SM23-31 > SM23-31 > JBHPLC01. Next base: position 28,993 of record JBHPLC010000028.1, read on the forward strand.
CCATTTTTATGTTTCAATCGGTATTCTGCAACAAATGGCTTGTTGTTTTTTACAGCATTTAGAGATGTTTGTAATATTTCTTTACGGTCTTCAGGAAAAATCAGATTATCGATCAGGCAAGGGTGTTCTAACTCTATTTCTTCTTCGAAATATCCCGTCATAGGAAATAACATACTGTTAAAAAGCTCCATCCGGTTGTTTTCCTTTAAATGAATACGGAATACCATACCCGGAAGATTCCTTGCCAGGGTTCTGTAAGAGTGTCCTGCTTCAATGAGGGCATCTTCAGTATTTTTTCTCTCTGTAACATCTTCAATTGTCCCAACCATTCCTATAATATTTTCGGATTCATCCATCAGGGGGATCTTGTTTGTCTCAATCCATTTCTGTTCACCTGATGGAGATAATCTAGGTTCAAGTTTTTTTAACTGTGCCTGTCTATTTTCAATAATATTCTTGTCATTTATTGTATTTCTTTCGGCATCCTCTTTTTTGAAAAAAATATCCATATCTGTTTTTCCCAATATATCTGCAGGATTATTCAATCCTACTGATCCGGCAAAATTAATATTACATCCCATGTATTTTGCACCAGTGTCTTTCCAATATACCTGATGAGGAATATTATCAAGAACAGTCCTGAACATGTTTCTTGATGTAACAAGTATCTTTTCTAAGTCTCTGCGTTTATCAAATTCATAAAGGAATAAAAGAAGAATTGTAAGAATCGTGATACTGTCAAAGAATTCACGAGCAACTATTGAAGTGAAGTTATCTGATATGTTAAAATTAGTAATGGAAACAAAATATACGCTTGTTAATAAAATAAAGCTTAGGATAGATAATAAAACGACCGATCTTCTCCCAAGCAGTAAACCTGCTGCGATAAGAAGAAATATAATACCTCCTATCCTGATATCCAATCCTATGAATATTTCTATCCCAAAATACTGTAATGCTATATGGATCCATAATCCATATACAAAGAGATTTGAAACAAAATAAACCTTTCCCATTCTTGAAAAGACAACTAATACAGTAATTATTAAAATATAGATAAAGATAAACGGAATATTCAATCCAAAAATATTTATTCCTGTTAAGACATCTTTA
>JBHPLC010000029.1:0-28171 GCA_042564455.1 Candidatus Zhuqueibacterota bacterium
CACAAACTCTTAATATAATATTGAATAAACAATAAAGCTGGAGTCGGAATGAGACCGGAACTCAGATTTCTTTCAAATGAATTAATCGAGAAGATAATTAGTGAAGCCAGGGGAATATTATGCACACTTGGCGTTGAGCTGAATAATCACAATGTCCTGAAGATACTGGCAGATCATGGCGCCGAAATTGACCTTTCAAAAAACCATGTGGTTTTTAACGATGAAATAATTGATAAAGCGTTAAGCACCTCGCCTTCATCATTTAAACTGTATGATTCTTTCGGAAATGAAACCAATGATTTTTCGGGTAAAAAGGTACACTTTACACCAGGTTCGGCAGCATTGAATATTCTTGATTACAAAACAAACTCCATGCGGAAACCATACACGGAAGATTATGTGCAATATGCCAAATTAATGAAAGGTATGGAATACATTTCGTCGCAGAGCACAGCGTTAATACCTGTTGACGTCTGCGATCAGATCTCAGACAGTTACAGATTGTTCCTCAACCTCTTATATTGTGAAAAACCTGTTATAACAGGAACATTTACAATTGATTCATTTGAAGTAATGAAGGATTTTCAGTTAGCTGTCAGAGGATCGGAAAAAGCCCTGAAGGAAAAACCACTTACCATATTTTCATGCTGTCCCACCTCACCATTAAAATGGAGTGATGTAACCTCACAAAATGTTATTGACTGCGCAAAATACGGAATTCCGGTTGAGTTTATTTCCATGCCATTGTCAGGATTCATGTCACCGGTTACTTTAACGGGAACACTTATTCAGCATACGGCAGAGACTCTCAGCGGAGTCGTGATCAGCCAGATAACAAATCCCGGAACTCCGATGCTTTACGGCGGTTCACCGGCAATATTCGATGTTCGCTACGAGACAACTCCTATGGGAGCCGTAGAAACAATGATGATAGACTGCGCATACAATGAGATAGGAAAATTCTTAGGTATGCCGACCCAGGCTTATATCTCATTAAGCGATGCGAAACAGCTGGATGCACAGGCAGGGCTGGAAAGCGGAATGGGTGCAACATTAGCTGCTTTAAGCGGGATCAATAATATTTCGGGCCCCGGTATGCTTGATTTTGAGAGCTGCCAGTGCCTTGAGAAACTTGTGCTTGATAATGAAATTTGCGGTATTACATTACGAATGACGGAAGGGATCGAACCGAAAGAGGACTTTCCTTCCCTGCCGCTGTTCGAAGAGTTATTAAGGGACGGGCATCTGCTGATATCCAAACACTCGCGCAAATACCTCAGGGAAGAGCATTATTTTCCGGGTTCTGTAATCGACAGGGCTAACAGTGAAAGATGGAAAGACGAAGGAGGACTGACCTTAAAAGAAAGAGCGCATAATGAAGTTGAGAAGATAATAAACTCTTATGAATCGATGCCTTTACCACAGGAAACACAAAACGAATTGATAAAACTAATGGAAAATGAGGCTAAGAGATATGGTCAGGAGAAGCTCCCGGAGAGAGGTTAATGAGTTTTATTCATGAATTTAATAATTCGGAAGTAATGCCTTATAGAAGAGATGTTCTGCGTAACCAGGGAATGCCGGATGGTGTTAATATTCCGGAGAAAATAAGCGACATACTCTCAGAAGCACTTAATATATTAAATGAGAAGATAAAACCAGTATGTTTATATTCTGGAATAACTGAAAAAGAGTTTGTTCCCATATTCGAAGGTGAAGGCAGAAATGCTAATGATGCTGTTCTAAAATCAATTTTTCCAAAATCGGATCATCTTGCGGTTTTTGTATTAACCCTGGGAATAGAGATAAGCGAATTAATATCAGATTTATTTGAAAGCAGTGATTTTGCATTAGCTTCCATGCTTGATGCGGCTGCATCAAAAGCTGCTGATAATGCTGTAACTGTTACGGAAGAGCTATACTATAGCAGTTTATATAATGATTCTACAGGATCAAAAAATAAGGCTGTTTTGAGCTACAGCCCCGGTTACTGCGGCTGGGATATTACAGCACAAAAAAAGCTGTTTGAATTTTTAGATCCGGGTAAGATCGGGATCACTCTGAATGAAAGTTATTTAATGATACCGTTAAAATCAGTCAGTGGTCTGTTAGCCGCAGGTGATAAAGAAATGCACGTTTTTACCAATGATTATTCATATTGCGGGGATTGTAATAATCAATCATGCGTAGAACGTATAAAAAATCTGATTAAATGTTAAAATTTATATTTATGAAAAGGGAAAGTAAATGAATATTCTACAAGAGATATCTGATAATCTTCAGAAAGGTAATGATGAGAAGGTATTTGAACTGACTAATAACGCAATTGCCGAAGGCCTGCCTGCCAAGACTATACTCGATGACGGATTGATCGCCGGGATGAATATAATCGGTGAGCAATTCGGAAGACATGAGATATTCCTCCCGGATGTTCTGCTGGCTGCCAGAGCCATGTATGCAGGATTGGATCTGCTAAAACCTTTATTCCTGATAGAAAAAGTTGAAAGCATCGGAAAGGTTGTGATCGGAACGGTACAGGGTGATCTTCATGATATCGGGAAAAATTTGGTGGGAATTATGTTAAAAGGAGCCGGATTTGAAGTAATTGACCTCGGCAAAGATGTTCCTCCTGAGAAATTTGTAGAAACAGCAAAGGAAATGAATGCTCAGGCTATAGGTATGTCAACTCTTCTGACAACGACTATTACTTCCATGAAGAAAGTAACTGATATTTTAGAAAACGAGGGACTTAAAGGAGAAATCAAGACTATAGTCGGGGGTGCGCCTTTAAATCAGGAAACCGCTCAGGAGTTAGGTGCAGATGCTTATGCTTATGATGCGTCAAATGCCGTAAAACGTGTGAAGGAACTGTTCGGGATAAAATAGATGGATAACGGAAACATATTAGACCGGCTGCTAAAAGGTGATATAATTGTTTTTGACGGCGCTTTCGGGACAATATTACTTGAAAATGACCTGGAACCCGGTGAGTGCCCTGATATACTGAATTTGAAGAATCCCGGACGTCTTGAAGAAATTGCATCATCATATGCTGATGCCGGGGCAGACGTGATCCACACGGGAACGTTCAGTTCATCTCCGATGAAATTAGCTGATCTCGGGCTGGAAGACAAATTAGAGGAGATCAACCGCAGAGCTGTGGAGATACTGAAGAATTCTGTTGGAGAAAAGGCTTTAATTTCAGCTTCCATCGGCCCTTCCGGGAAGATCCTTCTTCCTTACGGGGACACACCTCCGGATCTATTATTTGACGGTTATAAGCGGCAGATAGAGATCCTGTATGATTCAGGAATAGACTTTGTCACGATCGAAACTATGACTGACATCAACGAGGCTATCATCGCGGTTAAAGCAGCAAAATCCGTTGACCTTCGGCTGCCTGTAGTATGTACTATGACTTTTGATAAAATACCCAGAGGGTATTATACGATAATGGGAAATGATGTAAAAACCGTATCGAAAGAATTAGAGAATGCAGGAGCGGATATAATAGGCTCAAATTGCGGCAACGGTTTAGACATAATGATCGAGATAGCAGAAGAATTTCTGAAACACACCAATCTTCCCGTGGCAATACAGTCAAATGCGGGTAAACCTGAATTCAGAAACGGAAATATCATTTATCCTGAAGGTGCGGATTATTTTGCAGAAAGAATTAAAAAATTGGTCGATACGGGAGTCCGGATCATCGGGGGCTGCTGCGGTACTACACCGGAACATATACGCAGGATCAGGGAAATAGTAGATTCAAAGAGCAAATAGATCAAAAATACCGGATTTTCCCAATAACCAGGAGATTTTATGGTCTTAGAATGGGTAGACTGGATATCAATAATAGGATTTTTCCTTCTCTCTCTTATCATCGGAATAAGTGTAACAAAAAGAGCCGGTTCAAGCTCAGTTGAATTCTTTGCGTCGGGCCGTAATATGCCCTGGTGGCTGCTGGGTGTTTCGATGGTGGCTACAACATTCTCCTCTGATACGCCCAACCTTGTGACCGATCTTGTACGTCAGCATGGTGTAGCGGGAAACTGGTTATGGTGGGCATTCCTTTTAACGGGAATGGTGACGGTATTCATTTATTCCAAATTATGGCGCAGATCGGGAGTTCTGACCGATATTGAATTTTATGAATTACGGTACAGCGGAAAAGCGGCTGCTTTTCTGAGAGGATTCCGGGCAATATATTTAGGTGTATTTTTCAATATAATGATAATGGCTACAGTTTCCCTGGCAGCGATAAAGATCGGCGGAGTAATGCTCGGGATATCACCGATCCAGACAATGCTTATTTCTTCAATAATAGTTGTGATATATACAATGCTTGGCGGACTGAGGGGTGTTCTGATAACTGATTTTTTCCAGTTCGGTATGGCAATGATCGGCGGGATCGCCGCTGCGGTCGTTGCAGTTAACCTGCCTGAGGTTGGAGGACTTTCGAATCTTCTGGCACATGAAAATCTTCAGGGCAAATTATCCATTCTTCCCGATTTTTCTGATACATCTCTTTTGATGACAGTATTTATTATACCCATTGCCGTTCAGTGGTGGAGCGTCTGGTACCCCGGAGCCGAACCCGGCGGCGGCGGTTATATTGCGCAAAGAATGCTTGCGGCAAAAAATGAAAAACATGCAATGGGAGCCACATTCTTATTCAACATAGCACATTATGCTCTACGTCCCTGGCCCTGGATACTCGTTGCATTAGCCTCACTGGTTGTTTTTCCGGACCTTAATTCACTAAGCGCTGCATTCCCGGAGATTGATCCGGGTATAATCAGGCATGACCTTGCTTATCCGGCAATGCTGACCTTTCTGCCCGCAGGTCTTCTGGGACTGGTAATTGCATCACTGATCGCTGCTTATATGTCGACTATATCAACTCATCTGAACTGGGGTGCATCATACATAGTAAATGATTTTTATAAGCGTTTTATCAAACAGAATCCTACGGAGAAGGAACTGGTTTTAACCGGAAGGATCTCGATATTAGTTTTAATGTTCTTTTCTGCGGCTGTAGCGCTTCTGTTAAGCAATGCACTCCAGGCTTTTCATATCCTTCTGCAGATCGGCGCAGGCACAGGTTTGTTATTCCTGCTGAGATGGTTCTGGTGGAGGATCAGTGCCGCCAGTGAGATAGCGGCAATGGTAATTTCATTTCTTGTGGCCATATACTTTGAATTCATACATACAACAATCGGTTTTACCGGACTTATTGAATGGCAGCAGCTTGTTATTGGTGTTTTTATAACCACAGTCGGATGGATAACAGTTACATTACTGACAAAACCAACGGAGCAGAAGACTCTTTTCAAATTCTATAAGGACATTAAACCGGGCGGTCCCGGCTGGAAAAAAGTACTTGAAGATGCAAAAGCATCCGGTGAAGATGTTGACAGTCTTTTAGAAGAGAAATGGAGTGTCCCGGGAGGAATACTTAATGTATTCTTAGGGCTTATGCTTGTATACAGCAGCCTGTTCTCTACCGGATTCTGGCTGTATTCGAATATTCTCCCGGCAGTGGTAACAACCATCACAGCTTTAATATCGATATATTTACTGATCAAAAACTGGAACCGTTAATAGAATTATTCTAAATTTTGTAAAATCTGATTGAAATAATTATAACAGACTTTTTGGTTCTTTGCCGAATCCTTCCGGATATTTTGTCCATAGATAGAGGTTCTCTTCTGCAGGTCTTATTCTTCTTGATCTGATCAGCCAGATAATAAAAAGGGTCAGAACAAGAATCGAGATCACACTGCCTTCAATACCGAATTCTCCCCCGCTGAAAAGTTCATTTCCCTGGGGCAGAGATGTGAAAATACTCTGATCCACTTCTATTCCGCTTACATTTACACCAAAAAGTGAACCCTGTGTCCAGTTCCATGCCATGTGAAGTCCGATCGGCATCCATAATGACCGTGTCTTAATATAAACGACACTTAACAGGACTCCTGCCAAGAAAATATTCACGGCACTTATTATCGAGTAGCTGGGATTGAAAAAATGGAGGATCGAAAAAATGAAGCTGAAGATAATTGTGGCAATTATTTTGTTTGTCCCTTCGATAAGAGCCTGGAACATATAACCGCGGGTGATCAGTTCTTCCATTGCCCCGGCAAAAAGATACAGTAACAGGTATTTAAACAAACCGGCTAACAGCCCAAGACTAAAACTGTTTATCGATACATCCAGGAAACCCAGAGCAAACATAACAACAAATGATAATGCCAGAAGTGCAAAACCTATTAATAATCCTAAAAAGAATTCTTCAAACCATCCTTTATGGAAATTGACTCCTAATGTACCAAAAGGGCGTTTATCTATCCATTTTAATATAACAAATACAGCGAAGATCAACAGAAATGCAATAAAAGCAGTAATTATTATATTCAGTGACGACTGCGGATCGACATTTTCAAGCTGATCAGAGTAGATCAATGTTAATGGAAAGAATATTACAGCGATAACTAACGCGGAAATAATAATACATAAAAATATTCTCCATCCTGCCCGGAGATGTCCAAACCTGTTCCTAAAGATCTTTCTAAAACTTCCTTTCGGTGTTTCTTCCGGCTCGATCCCTACCATATTGTTTTCACCGGAAAAATCTGGCAGTTCTTCCATTTCATTCTCCTGCATTTGACTGTTTATCTTTGGTTAATATTAATGTATAATTATATAATTCAGACTGTTTCCGACCTTAAATATCTGACCAATCCACCCATTCTCCTGTCAACCTTGAAGCTATTAGCTTCAAAGAATTTTCTCATATAGAAATGGGTTTTTATTATTTCAACACCCTGGTTTGTCATTCTCGAAATAAAATCCTCCAGTAATGCAACTCTCAGATCTTTACCTTTTAACGGAGAGCCGGCGATCAAACCGTCGAGATAAACTATCTTATCATCTTCAAATCTGTAGCACAGACCGGATACGATCTGCTCCTGATTATCGATCACGATAAAATATCTGTCATTCTCTGATATCTTTTTGGGCGAATGTTCTCTGAAAAATAAGCGGTATAGTTCACCGATCTCCACAGGTTCTATCGGTTCTCTGACTGTATATTCATTCCCTGATTTATCATAGAGATGAGTTTTTACAAATACATGTCTGACTTCCGAATCCCCTACAGCTATAACTTCCAGACCTGGATCGACTATTGAAACCGGGAAGATCATTCTGCTGAATACTTCCCGATTCTTTTTATCAGTTATAACAGACTGCAGGTCCGAAAGCTCAATCATCCCGGTAGGATGCGCTTTTTTGTTTTTGAACATTTTTTTCAGCAAATGATCAAATAATTCTAAAAATTCAGCAGATGAATCTTTGAAATAGGTTTTCCTGTATAAGTAATAACGGACCAGTTCAGGATATTTGTCCAGACGGTATAGACGATATAACGCACGCACAGTCTCAACTTTTGCTGTTTTTTCTGCATTCGGATTAATTTTTAACCATTCGTTATATCTGTCGATGGCATTTATGAGAGGCATGTGGACAAAGAAATTATCATCCAGGCCCTTAATATATTTATCCAATGAATTTTCAAAGTGCTTTTTTATTACAGGTAAAGATCCTCTTCTCAGGTCTTTTTTCAGATCATGAAAAAATTTGACCGCATCCCCGAATTCAAGTTTTTCAATTATCGAATCAAATATCCATTCATATTTCAGGAGTTTTTCACTCCAGGGATAATGTGATATAGTCCTCTTGTAGAAATTCAGTAGTATCGGATTAATCATTGAAAGAGTATTTTCATACGCTTTCCATCCAGACAAAGATAATATTTTTACCGCCTCAGTAAAATCCTTTTCCGGGAATACTATGTTATTTGTTCCTATCTCGCCGGGAACGATCTGAAAACCGCTGTTAAACCAGCCTTCAAAATACGTTTCCATGGCACTTACAAACAGTTTTCTCATTTTATTCTCATCCGGAAAAGTTCTATCCCGCTGATGTATACCGGAGTACTCTCTTATCTTTTCCCAGACGGTAAGATCACTCTGAAAAGCAAGAGACATAGCGCCAAGCTCCGGCCTGCAGCAGCCAAAACCCGGCAGAACCTGTTTGCCGGAAGGATGTCTTGATAAGGCGATAACCCAGTAGCGTGTTTTCTGAACTTTTGATTTTTGGAAGTCTCGTCTCAGGATGATGAGAAGATCATAATGCTTTCCTTTCTTTGTGTTAATACTCATTCGATAGTTCAGATGATTGCTTCTGGAAAGCACTCTTGATATCCATATTCCGCTATCCGGGACGTTCTTTATATTGAAATTAGTCACTTCGAAGGCGAGTAAAACCGACTGTTTAATAAAGGTAGTATCAAACAAAACCTTTTTCAACCTGTTCACTTCCTTATCCGATATAGTATTATCAAAAACTATCTTTTTATTCCAGAAATCCACACCATATTCCGGAGTCTCCGAAGAAAGCCTGTTTTCATACCAGTCAACAAGTTTATGAAAGAGTTTTTCAGCGGTTTTTGACAGTTTTGGATCGGAACGGTGAAGTATCCAGCTTGCAAGCTCAGCACGGACAGGCACATAAAACTGAGTCTGATTCATCGCAAAATTAACCAGCAGTTCAAGTATCCTCTCAAATTGTTTTCTCGTTATATCATTTGCAGGCCAGGATAATTGTGTTCTGTAATGAAAGAGCCTTTTACGAAGGGATTCGAGACGAAGCCTTTCGACTTTTTTATTAGCCAGAATTGAAATGGATTCTTCATTGATGAATTGGAGCCCTGAATTTATAAAGGACGGCAGCACCTTCCCATAATCCGGAGTCGGATCATGCAGTAATAATATTCTGTATGCAAGGCATCTGATATTTTCAGCAGGATGTCTTGCCAGAGACTCTAATCTCCGCCTGATAACACGGCAAAGCCTGATATCTTCCCTTTTTAAATAGTGCTCAAGTTTTTCAATAGCTTTTTTAGCATTTTTTTCGGTATCAAAAAGTGCGTGAATAATTATTCTGTTTATATCGAGCAGTTTCTGATATAAGATTTTTTTCGGTTTTGTGACCAACAATTTATCTTCTGTAGTTTTACGTCTGAATGGTATAAAAACCTGAGGAGAAAAATTCTTCAGTTTCAGCTCCCATCCTTCTTTACAGGGGCAAAAGTCAATCACTGCAGGATTACCGATCCATAATCTCGGCTGTCTTGATATTAAACCTAAATCTATTTTATTGTCGGTTATTTTATATTCCAGATCTCCGATCTGTACATTATTTTCTTTCGGATCATTCTTGATTATCAGTGATTTTCCGGTATAACGATTGAACAATTTGTTTTTTCTGACAACAATATCATCTTCTGTAATGCCATTATCCCTGAAGAACCAGCGGGGGATCAGAATCTTATACCTGTCGACCGATAATTCAACATATTTTCTTTTATACAGATTTTTTATGGTTGTTGAAAAATTAGTTTCAATATTCTTCCGCTTAAAAGAGCCTTTTGGTGTAAGTTCCTTTTTGTCTACATTAAAATCCCTTTTTAGGATCTCAAAATTAATGATCCTCTCATATGGCGCCAGTTCCTGATTAGCTGCCGTCAGGATCTGATTGTAATACTTCCTGATATCTTCTTCAGAATCCAATGCCTGAAAAACAGGATCGTTCTTTTCAGGAACGATCAGTAAAACATTATAATCTCTTCCGTCACCGACTAAAAATGTATTTTTTATCCCCGGCACATTGATAAAAAGCTGTTCAACTTTTCTTGGAGCGACCGTCTGCCCCCTTGTATTCTTGTAAATATCCTTGATCCTGTCAACTATTGTGAGCTGGTCACCGGTCAGCTTTTTAAAGATATCTCCGGTATACAGCCAGTAAACGGAATCCGGATCGAAAGCAGGCAGGCTGCCGTCTTTCGGTTTTTTTTCAGGCAGATATTCTGCGATATACGGTCCGGCCACCTGCAGTTCACCAAGCTTTCCGAATTTTGCGGTTACACCGGGTAATGGTATTCCGACAGAATTATTCACATAATCATCCGGTGGTGTCATAGTAATACCACCTGTCCCTTCTGTCATACCAAAACCGCTGCAGAGCTCGACACCGTTTTTCTGAAAGAAGCGGAAAGCTTTCGGATCGAGATATCCTGCTGCAGACAGCCCCCATCTCAGTTTTCCTCCGACAACCTTTTTGAGTTTTTTTCTGATATTCTTACCTGATGTATCCTGTCCGATCCTTTTTTTGGAGTCTTCCCATATCTGTTCCCATCTTAAAGGAATGCTGATCAGACCGGTCGGATGAACCTGGGACATCAGCTTTGTCATTGTCTCGTAGGACGGATTTCCGGCGAAAACGTACGTACCTCCCCAGTAGATCATTCCAAGCAATTCCAGGTATCTGCCGAAGGTGTGAAAAAGAGGAAGATAACATAATAGAACCTCATTTTCACCAACCTTTGGTAAGGCTGCAGCACGGGCAAAGCGTTTCGTAACAAGATTATACATACTGAAACATATACCCTTAGGTTCACCGGTACTGCCGGATGTAAACATTACGGTAGCAGTCTCATGAAGATCTTTCTTCTTCCTTTTTGTGAGCAGGTCTTTAATTTTTCGGGCGCTGAATACTGCAGAGGCTTCAATGAGAATTTTATCGTCCGGTGATAACAAATCGATCTTCGGATCGAGTACGAAAATACGAAACTTCCGTTTCAGAGCATCTCTGACTTCGTTCAGTTTCAGATAATGTTCCTCTGTATCAGCAACCGCTATATTAATATCAAGCCTTTCAAAGATAATACATATGGTCTTGACATCAAAATGTACATTTAAAGGGGTTACAAAAATATTATTGATCAGACATGCGAGGTCCGTACAGGCTGACCAAACTGAATTATTGGATAATATTGCCAGCCTCGGTTCAGACAGACCAAGATCCAGGATAGATGCAGCAATTCTTTTGATCCTTTCATCGATCTTTTTATATGACCACTGAGTCGGATATGAATCTGAGAATTCCTGAAAGAGTATCTTATCGTTAAGCTCATTTACACGCTGTTCAAACAGATCCTTGAGATCATAATTTATAAACCTGATAATCGAAAACGTTGTATCTGCCCATCTGTATCTGAGCTCACGGGAGTCAAGACTTCTCAGATAATATGTTTTTCCGGTGATATTCAGGTAATCTTCCCAGTCCTGTTTACTGATCGCAGAAATATTTCCGGAAGAAATGATCTTCTCTGCGCTGAAAAGGAGTTTTTCGGAAATATCCTGCGGTACAGGGATATTCAAAAAATCTTTTCTGATCCTGTTCAGTAAGTCTAAAAATGTTTCAGCTTCTTTAACCATGTTATCCTGAAATATTCGAGTGGTGTTATATAGCTTAGTTCACGGAATAAATATACAAGAAAATCATCCAAATGTCAGTATTAAACTGGAAAAGGCAATATTAATTTATTATCGAAAAACATATTAAGATCAGAGCAGTTAAAAAGAGGAAATAATATTAGAAAAGTAACTATACAAAGTGTTTAATTAAGTAATTATCAGTCACTTTCAAATTCCTGATAGATCAGCTTACCGCATGCTTTGCAGTATACTGCATCATGATCATGGAAAACGAGTCCGCAGTTTTCGCAGGTGATATCTGTCTTATGATGTGAAATGTGCATCCATTCCCTGGCTATCTCAGCAACCTGCCATGGTATTAGCGAAATCCCAGATAAGATGCAAAGGGTAATTACTGCTCTTCCGGCTCCTGATTCCGGAATGATATCCCCGAAACCGACCGTTGTCAGTGTGACTACCACAAAATAGAATGCATCGCCGAAATTATCAATGCCATCATTTGTACTGGATTCCACAAGATAGATCAGACCGGCTGAAATAAAGAATATCATAAAAACGGTCATCGCGAGGCGGAGGACTTTAAGCATGCTTTTTGATATCCTTCCGAAGAAGAAATCGGTGGTTTCGAAGAACCTTATGAACCTGAGGATCCTGAATACTCTGAACATTCTGAATAATATCAGCATTCCCAAATGCTCATGACCAATAAAGGGCTCAAGGAACAGTGGCAGAATGGAAATAAAGTCAATAATGCTGTAGATATTAAAAATATGACGTATCCTGTTCCTTGCCCCATATAGCCGTGCGATGTACTCAATAACAAAAAAGCTGACAACAACATCTTCAATAACACTAAGAAATTTCAGAGTATTAGTGCTAAAATCATAAGTCTGGATAATAAATATTGCGACAACGAAAAGATTCAGGAGAATAATTAAAATATCAACTATTTTCCCTAAAGATGTTTCACAGTCTATTATATAGAACTGAATAACCTCACGGAAATTGTGAGGCTGTTTATCGGATTCATTTTTACATTTTTCCATATAAGCCTTCGATTACTCAGTATGAAAAAGCGATTGAGTATTAAAATATACAGTAAATCATAAAAAGTCAAATCAATACTTGCATATAAATAAAAAACAATTAAATACGGCTTGCAATTATAATTGTAATATGTTATATTGACAAATACCTTATATTGCATTTATAACAAATATTAACATATATTACAATTAAGGAGAGTACATGAAAACAGTCAGAATGGTTTTTTCGTATGCTGTTATTGCAGTAATTTTTTCGATTTTTTTGTCAAGCGATGTAAGAGCTCAGGAAGGTAAAGTTTTATACGAGAAAAAATGCGGCAGGTGTCACGGCCTGTATGAACCTACAGATTACCCTTCTGATGACTGGCCCGGTATCGTAAGATCTATGAAAGCTCAGTCTGCCCTGACAAACCAGGATATTGAGATCATATCCGAATACCTGGTCAGTGAAAGTGAAAACAGTAAAGAGAGTTTATCGGGTTCGCATCCTGTCCTGGGGGGATATTTATATACCGAGTATTTTCAGTCTCCGGAAAAAACCAAAAACTATGACATACATTATGCGGCTTTTTCGGTTTCCGGCTGGTCAAATGATAACATTCAGTATTTTGCCGAATTTGAATTGGAGCATGGCGGTACCGGAGGTTCGAATACGTTCGTAGAACAGGCGTATATTGATTACTGGATGAATCAGTATGTTGCGGTTCGGATCGGTGCGATACTGACACCTTTTAACCGTTTTGACGAATTTCATGCTCCTCTGACAAATTTTACAATTACCAGGCCGCAGGTCTCCCGTGAGATAGGTGTCAGCGCCTGGAAAGATGTCGGAATTGACTTTCACGGATTCTTCAATGTTAATGAAACGAGTTCACTGTCTTTTAACCTTTATTCGATCAACGGTCTCGGGGACGGTTCCAACCTGCGGGGCAGCAGGCAGTACAGGGACAATAATGAGGACAAGGCATTCGGCGGTAGGATCAGCATGATGCAGGGTGATCTGATAGAGTTTGGGGGCTCATTTTACAACGGCGCATGGGATGATAACGGTGATTACGACTTGAACATGATCGGTTCGCACGTGATGGTCAGAACGCCTTTCGCTGATCTTTACGGGGAATATTCAAAAGCGGATTCAAAGAATCCGGCACCTATGGAAGACGGCGATATGAGCGGGTACTTTTTTCAGGCATCAAGGCTTTTTAATTCGAAATACCGGACGACGATCCGTTACGGAGCGCTGGATTATCTGGATACGGGAAATTTATTGGGCAGGAGTGTTTCAAAAGGAAACATGGAATTGAGCGAACTTGTTTTCTGTTTCGGGTATTATCCGACGAGTAAAGTAGTGTTCAAACTGGAATATACACTGTTTAATGAAGGAAACCGGGTAACCGATAAGGATAATGACCAGTTCGGGTTCCAGGCAGCCGTCAGATTCTAACAAATTTCATTTGTTTTAGGCAAATACAAATTAGAATACAGGGTGCCCGGATCTGCAGTTTTTTTTATTGAATTAATTGGTAAATAAATCAAAAACGTTTCCGAGTGTACTGCTTTTGGTTTTGTAGATATCCGTAAAGGTACATTGTTTACAGGTAACGGTAGTAAACCTGGCACCCTGCACATCAAATATCTTGCTCCAGAATCCTCCGGCAGCGCGGAATTCACCGACATCGTATTCTGCAAATCCGCATTTGGGACATCTGTAGTTTAAATCAACCATAACCGCCTCACGTTTTAACTTTTTACCTTATTTTCTTTCATTATTTATACTTCTATATACGGTATAGTTTCTTAAAATATTCAAAATATTTTAAAATATATACAAGATATTTTTCGGGAATGGATTACTTATTTCGCTGTTAGAGACTGTTCCGGCATTTAATATTTCGGATTAGTAATGAAAAAATTCTCCACACTTGTCACCCTGAACTACTTTTCAAATATTATATATATGATATCAGACAAATATTTAACAATAATTTACGCGGTTTAAACCAGCTGTTATAACTGAATTTAGTTTTTTGATACCTACAAAAAAACACGGCAACTATTTATGGAGGTAAAAATGTATAATAGACTGTTAACTAAATCTTTTATTGTAATTGTCTTCTTCGGAATAATATCATTATTTCTTAATGTTCTATCCACTCCTTATGTTTACGCATCATCTTTTTTTCAGAACAAATTGTATGTACCAAATGATATGGAAGTTGTTATCGGGGATCCTGTGAAGTTTAATGTTTTCGAACAAAGCTCTGATTCATCATACTATGTTATATATGAAGCCGTGGGATTACCTGAAGGTGCTGAGTTCACGCAGATAGGAATGGGAATCTATTCCAATATCGGTGCTTTTTCATGGATTCCAAATGAGAATCAGACAGGTAAATTTACAGTTACATTTAAAATGTATCGCGAATATAAATCTGAAAATACATTGCTTGATTCAGAAGATATTGTTATTACAGTATCACTTAGTCAGCATGCTGGTTTTAGTATTCCTCTGTCATTTACAACAAAACCAGATGAAACAGTCTCATTTGAAATCAGCTATCCGGTAGGTATTGATCCTTCAGGACATTACATAGATACTGGTGTTTTACCTCCAGGTTCTGAATTCAATAAAGACTCAAGGGAATTTTCATGGATACCGAACAGTGGGCAAATAGGTTCACACAGTATTGATTTTTACCTTTTCGAAAATGGACAGTCTGGCACAAGTTTCATCGACAGTAATAGTGTCCACATATATGTTATTTCCGCAACTATTACCGATACAACTATGACGATCTGGAACATCTCGAAAGATTTAAACGTATTTTATATGGAAACAACAGCACGTATTGTAGACCAATATGGAAATGAAGCTGCAGGACCGGACGAAATTCTCGGTATATTTTCAGACAATTCCTGCAGAAACATGGAATCACCAAAATTCATTCAAAACCGGGGATATGTTTACAGCCTGAAGATAGGATCTGATAGAGAAGGAGAAATCTTGTCCTTTAAAAGTATGAATATCAGGACAGGTGATATACATGAATATAATGAGTTGTTAACTTCCACTAATGGCACTCTTAATGAATTAATTCTGACGAAGAAAGACGTTGTTACCGGTATTGATGAAAAACCTTTTGCGCCAGCGAGTTTTATGTTGCATGACAATTATCCAAATCCGTTTAATCCGGAAACAACGATCAGTTTTAGTCTTGAAATACCTGCGGATGTTAACCTGTCAATTTATAGTGTTACAGGCTCATTAGTAAAAACTCTTGTCTCCGGACATTTATCTGCACATACATATTCATACATTTGGAGCGGTACAAATAATATCGGACTACCTGTTTCATCAGGTGTTTATTATTATAAGCTGCATGCTGGTAATACAATGATTGTTAAAAGAATGATGTTACTCAAATAGCTACTTTAGCAAAAAAGTGTCGAAGAGCCGGTTTAATTGATCTTAACCGGCTCTATGCCGACCTGAATGTGATATTGGCTTTGAGAGTATTCAGAAAGATTACATGTTATCAGAAAATAATTCAAAAATAATTTTGAGCAGAGTACGGTTGGGTGATCATGCTGCTTTTAAAGAGCTGTACAATAATTATGCAGAATCCATGCTCGATTATTCAATGAGTATAACGTGCGACCGGCAGTATGCAAAAGACGTTGTACAGGAAATTTTTGTTATTATTTGGCGTAACAAAGAAAAGTTAAAACCTGAAATGAATATAAAAATGTATCTATTTAAGGCTGTGCGAAATAACTCTATTAAGCTTCTTCAGAGCAATAAAACAAAAGGTTCACTTAATAAGGAAGTCGAATCGATACCATATGATACAATACCCCTGGATAATTTACAGGAGAAGGAATTGCACGATGCATACAAAGAAGCCCTGCTGAGCCTCCCGCGTAAATGCAAGGAAATATTTATGCTGAACAGGTATTCGCGCTTTACATATGCTGAAATCGCAGATGTACAGGAAATATCAATCAATACAGTCAAAACACAAATGAAAAGAGCTCTTCGCACGCTTAAAAGCAAATTGTCGCATTTTTTGGATCCTGAGATTTTCACACTTTAGAAGTTAATCAATGCTGTTCTTATTTTGTCTAATTAGGAAAAGGTATTTATATGAAAAATAACAATGAACATGAATACCTGGCGGAGTATTTTTCCAATGAATGCTCCGATTCAGAGCGGGATAGTGTATTAAAATGGGCAAAAGGGAAAAATGATAATGATAAATATCTCAAGGTTATACACGCTATTAAAAATATGCCGAATCCCTTAAAAGAAGAATGGAAAACAGATGAAGTCTGGAGTAAAATTGAAGAAACTATCAACCCGGTCAAAAAAGCAGGTGGAATCCGGAAATATAGACTATTTGCATTTCCAATAAAAGTCGCTGCTGCGTTTGTGATCATAGTGCTGTCTATAACTTTTGCGTATCTTGTGACAAATCGTCAAGTTGATAATAGTGATTCTATGATGAATTCTATTTTGGTGAATAATACAGAAATTCTAAAACTGGAACTTTCGGACGGTACAAAAGTTTCATTGGATTCGGGTTCCAGCTTCTCATATCCTGAAGAATTCTCCAAAAAACAGAGAATAGTTAATTTATCTGGAGAAGGATTTTTCGAAGTTTCTGAGGACAAAGACAGACCGTTTATTATTCACGCTGAAGGAGCCGTTATTACAGTGATCGGTACACAATTCAGCGTTTGCGCATGGCATAATAAAGATGAGATTGAAGTTTACGTAGTAGATGGAAAAGTTTCACTTGCCCTGTCTGAAAATGTACAATTAAACAATCAAGTAATTTTAGGCACTGG
This sequence comes from Candidatus Zhuqueibacterota bacterium, assembly GCA_042564455.1. Classification (GTDB taxonomy): domain Bacteria; phylum SM23-31; class SM23-31; order SM23-31; family SM23-31; genus JBHPLC01. The sequence continues at coordinate 17,237 of JBHPLC010000029.1, forward strand.
TTCACTTGGTATTTTATCGAAAGACGGTAGAATTGAAGCACCGGTAGTATCCGATCCGGAGAAATATCTGAATTGGGTTAATCATGATATTAATTTCGAAAACACTCGTTTGGTAGATATTCTCAGGACACTGGAGCGATGGTATGATGTCACGATCAATATTGAAGATTCTGCTAAGAATGAGATTCCGCTCACAGTTAATTCTAAAGATAAATCTCTTTCAAGCATCCTTGAACTCATCGCTCAATTAACTGATATGAGTTACAAACAAGATGAAAGGAACATCTATTTCAAGTAGACAGTTATAATTTCTAATTGTGTCAGGGATTTATTTTGTCATTGCTTAAGCTGCTTGTACCTGTTTTCTTTGTATTGTTAATTGCTTCGGATAATTATGCCCAAAATTATCTATCAAATCTCAATGGTACATTACCAGGATATCTGAACAAACCAATAACTATCGAAATGGAGAATGTACCGTTCAGTGAAGTCCTGAATTATATCTCGTTTAGGACAGGTGTCGATATCAGCTACAATAACAAATCCGTACCGTATGAACAACTAATATCAGTTAAAGCAGAAAATACTCCTGTAATTGAAATATTGATGAATATTACTCATGATACTAATACAGGAATATCATTTACCTCTAACGGGCATATTATAATTGTTTCTGCTCAGGGAAATCATGGCACAATTTCCGGTATTGTAACAGATAAAGAAACGGGAATCTCTCTGGACGGAATAAATATATTAGTTTCAGGTACTGAAACCGGGACATCGACAGGAAATGATGGAGAGTTTGCGTTAAATAAGCTGCCGCCCGGCATATATGAAATCGACATTTCGGCCATCGGCTATAAAACTGAAAATACAGGAAAAATTTTACTTAAGCGAAACGGAACAGTAAAATTACACATTGAACTTGAAAATTCTATTTTATTACTGGAAGAAATAATTGTTACCGCCGGCCACTACTCATTTAAGGAAAACACTGTTGCACCGGGTATTGTTATGCAGCCTGAATCAATCACCAAACTTCCGGGATTAGGAAATGATATATTTCGTGGAATCCAAAAACTCCCTGGAATCAATAGTGGTGATTTTTCTTCGAGATTTAAGGTTCGCGGCGGTAATCAGAGAGAAACACTTATTTTGCTGGACGGTCTTGAGTTATACGATCCATTTCATGTCAAGGATTATGGTGGAATAATAAGTATGATCGATGATGAAGCAGTCGGCGAAATTAATATATATACCGGCGCATTCACTGCTGAATTCGGAGACAGACTAAGTGGAGTTGTCGATATAAAAAGCGCAGCACCCTCTTTTGAAGACAAAATATTCTCAGCGTCGCTTGGCACTTTATATGCACGATTTCTCACATCAGGGAGTTTTGCTAACAAAAACGGATCCTGGCTGTCTGTTTTCAGGAGAAACTATTTTGATGAAATGCCTTCTTTTACTAATGAGATGCAAATTGGCGACTACATAAAACCGCGATACCAGGACATGTTTACAAAATTCCAATACACACCATCCCCTTCCCACCTGCTAAAACTGAATATTTTACTCGGACAGGATAAATTTAATCAGAAGAAATCTCTCGAAAACACCATTGAATCATTACTGTCAGAATATAATGACACATATGCATGGTTCACATGGGATGCAGAGGTCAACAAAGATATTTCATTCCAGACAATTATTTCGTCAGGACGTACAAATACAGTTAGAAACGGCGCAATAGATACGATGTTTACTACAGCTACATATGCACAGATATCAGAAAACAGGTCCACAAGCTTTTCCGGACTTAAACAAGACTGGAATATTAATTTCTCAAACCGGATCTTACTCAAATTTGGATTTGAAACCCGGAACATTAATACGGAATATGATTATTTTGCATCAACAAATTTCTTTGTTTCAGCTATAAACGATACATCTTCATCGTCTCATGCTAATGTTTTTATTATGAGAGATACTACAAACCATCAAGTCCGGATGAAGCAAACCGGCCGAATCAATTCAGCATATATTTCAAATAAAATCAAACTGACAGATCCATGTACTATTGAGATTGGATTACGATTTGATAACGCAGACTGGACTGGAAACCAATCCTTAAGCCCGCGGATGAATATCGCGTATCAGCAAAATGAAAAGTTAACCTTCAGGGCAGGATTTGGGAGATTCGTTCAGAATCATGGTGTACATGAGTTGAATATACAGGATGGAGAAACCGGCTATAAAGCATCTGAGCAATCAGATCACAAAGTTATCGGTATTGAGTATACTGCTGATAGTGGTATATCCGGTCGATTAGAGATATTTCGCAAAGAAACAAAGCCCATGAATTCCCGCTATGTGAATTACAGAAAACAGATGGATCTCGTGCCTGAGCTTTCCCGGGACAGGTTTCTTTATAAACCTGAATACTCCATTGCAAAAGGAATTGAGTTATATTTTAATAAAGATACTCACAGCACTTTCAACTGGTCATGCAGTTACAGTTATTCTATTGCAAAAGACAAACTGTCTAACGGTTTTATTCCCTGCGATTTTAGTCAGCTTCACTCATTTTCTTTGGATGCACACTGGAGGTTTGGAAATAACTGGAATCTTAGTACAGGCTGGCAGTATCATTCCGGATGGCCATACACAGAAGACAGAGTAAAGAATATAGAATTTTATACACCTATGTACACGAAAATAGTATGGGAACATGGTCCTTTGAATGCAAAGCGTCTACCGGCGTATCATAGAATGGATGTTAAAATTAGTAAATCATTACAATTATTTGGAATGAATTCATCTATGTATTTCGAAATACTTAATCTGTATAATCGGAAAAATGTCCGATCTTATGATACAAGCGCAGAACTGCTAAATTACAATTCGTACCGGCTTAACAGAGTTGAACAATACTGGCTTAAATTCTTTCCTTCATTTGGTGCAAAGATTAATTTCTAAGTAAACATCCTGTCTGAGCCGGTTTTCAAAAACCGCTGCACTTTATTTATTCCTGCTAAGAAAATACTTTATTCATACCGCAGTGAATCGACCGGGTTGGCGCGAGTGGTCTTAACGGCACGATACCACAGACACCAGGGCAATGACAAACGCTGGAAAGACGGAAAAGAAAGACATCCTGCAGGTGTTATTTCAGACTTTCGGCGAGTTCGGCGATCCACTGCCGGGTGCCGACCTCTTCTCGCCGTCTCAGTGCAGTTTCCCTGTCTTTTATTGACTTCCGGAACACTTCATCGCTTATATTCGGATCGCGAAGGCCGAGGAATATTTTGCAGACGAGCTCTTCGCAGAGCCCGCAGTGCTCGAGTTTTTTCTCGTTGACGCAGCAGTTATAGATCGGGCAGAGCCCGCCGGGCATTTCTTCCGACCAGAACGGTTTTCCCCCGGTGCACATGCACCCTTTGCATGGTTTATCCAGGAAGTGACAGTCCCCGCAGTAATACCCGCAGACAGGAACGTGGTTTATGTCAATATTCATTTTGATTTCTTTAATAATTTTAATACAACATACGGTTTTATTTTTTAAAATATTCAATAATTATCTTTTATTCTGTAAATAATAATGCTCAACTTGATCTGGCATTGTGCATTATTTTGAATTAAATGTAAAAAATACTTGACATTATGTATTCTGTGCTTTACATTATGTTAAGCATACATTACATAGTATTTAAGAATTCAACAATGAGGTTTTCATGAATAGATATGAAAAAATAGCGTGGTTCAACCTGGCAGTAGCCGGTGTATCCCTTGTGTTGTATTTCATACTGTTTATATTCCTGCAAACGAAAATGGACCTTTTTCGGAGTGCGCAGACCGCCGCATCAGCATTTGCTTTAGTTGCTGTATGCGCATTCGGTCCACTGATGTTTAAAAGAGATCTGAGAGATCCTTCCGGGATTAAAAACAAGAAGGATTCAAAAAGCAGGCGAAACATAAGATGGCATCGTTACTTACTTTTCTGGGCGGCTTATATTATCCTTTTTTTCGGGATATGGGTATGGGTAAAGTTCGTGAGACACGGCACAATTTCTGATGAACTTAATGTCCTGCTGATATTTTTTATTGTCGGCATGTGCGGCATGCTGGCTTTCATTCTCTATTTGTATCTGAAGAGGCAGAAAGAATCCGATCTGGTCACTGAGGGACAATCTACAGCTGATGTGATGCTATTCGGACCGGATATGGATGAGCGGGACTTAAAAATATCGCGAGATGCCAGATGGTGTGGTTTTGGAATTGCCTGGTTTTTTTACGTATTTGGATTAATCGGTACATGGGGATGGGCGAGTTATAAGGGTTACTCTTCAATTTCCGTAGAAGTCAGTGTTTTACCTATTTTTGTATTTGGTGCATTTATACTGATCCTGGTTGTCGACTCGATCACAAAGGTAATCCTTTACCGCAGGGGGAAATAGAATGAAGAAGCCTGAACTCACGAACGAAATTCGGCGGTTTCGCTTCGATAACGGACAAATGACACAGGAAGAGCTTGCCGGCCGTATCGGAGTCACCCGTCAGACTATCATAGCGCTCGAGGCAAATAAATATGTGCCGTCACTTTCTCTCGCTTTTCGAATTGCACGTGCTTTTAATGTGACGGTGGAGGATATTTTTCAATACGATGAATAACCGGGGTTATTGTCAGAATGTTTACAGTAATTAAAATTATAGATATACTTCTTATATTTTGAAATAGAATAAAGGAGCTATCATGGTTCGACAGGAAAAACATGCGTGGTTCAATCTGGCGGTATTAGTAACTGCAGCTGCAGTGTTTCTTATTCTTATTCCTCTGGTGGGAGTGAAACCGGCATTAGGAGCGGTTGGTTTATGCGGACTCTGGGGATTAGGCCCCCTGTTTTATAGGAAGAAACAGGATGAATCTGTTGTAGTTATAGATGAAAGAGACCAATTTATCCAGAGAAGAGCAGTTATAATTGCTCATGCAGTTTTTTGGGTTCTCTTCGTTTTAACATGCATGCTGCTGTGGTGGATGAATAAGGATAACGGAACAATTTCGGTTGAGGCATTTCCGATGATGGCATTTGGTGGTTTCATTATTGTGACGGTTGTCCAATCGCTGGCTACATTGATAATGTATAGAACAGGAAGTTGAAATGCCGCAGATTAGACTCACGAACAAAATTAGACGGTTTTGTTTCGATAACGATGAAATGACTCAGGAAGGGATTTCACAGAGGCAATAAGATTAGTCTTGATTATTAATAAATTTCCTTTAACATTAAGCTAAGGCATTCCTACAGTTTTTTTACCGGCAGTTTTCCTTCAAAAGAGGTACAGGACAATGACAAAGACATTCAAGAAGCTGTTACTTCCCGGATTTATATTTCAATCAGTCGTTATTGCCGGCGGATACGGTACAGGCAGAGAGATTGTTGAATATTTTCTGCAGTACGGACCGCTCGGTGGGCTCTTAGGTATGGTATTGGTCACGACCGTTCTCTGGTCGGTAATTTTAGCCGTAACTTTTGAATTCGCAAGGTTATTCAGGACATACAACTACAGGGAGTTCTTTAAAATTCTGTTGGGCAGATACTGGATCATTTTTGAGATAATGTTTATGATAGGAATGCTTTTGATACTTGCAGTGATCGGCTCTGCGTCGGGGACTTTGCTCAGGGATAATTTTGGAATAAACTACCTTATCGGCGTTATACTTATGTTCTGCGCTATTGGATTCCTGACCTTTAAAGGCAGCGGACTGATCGAAAAATTTCTCGCCTCCTGGTCAATTCTTCTGTACCTGGTCTACGGGATAATTTTTATCCTGGCATTAAATAAATTCGGCTCAGTGATCTCGGAAAATCTTTCCGGGATGGAAGCTAAACCGGGATGGGCTGTGGGAGGATTCAAATACGCTTTATATAATTTTGCGGTCATACCTGCGGTAATGTTCTGCCTTGTGCATATTGAAACAAGGAAAGAGGCTGTTCTGGCCGGTGTATTCGGCGGAATAATCGGCATCCTCCCAGCTGTTCTGTTCTTTTTTGCGGTAACAAGTCAGTATCCGGAGATCCTGCCGGAAGAAGTACCGATAATGTTTCTTCTAAACAGGATAGATTCGACAACGGTAATAATTATATTTCAGATAGTCCTGTTCGGTACACTGATAGAAACCGGAACGGGTTTTATCCATGCATTTAATGAACGGATCCGGTCTTTATATGAATCGCGGAAAAAGGAATTCCCGGGGTATCTGAGACCTGTAAATGCAGTTATTCTGCTGCTTGCGGGCCTTTTTATTTCCAGATACGGACTGATAAATCTTATAGCAAAAGGCTACGGGGCATTAAGCTGGGGATTTTTCGCAGTTTTTGTTATACCTTTATTCACATTAGGCATCTATAAAATATACAAATCAGGAAACAGCGGCAATAATCAGCCGCTGAATAATTCAGAATAACCGGATCAGCTGTTCTGCGTGATTATTTTCTTTATCTCATTTACCGAAAGAACGTTTCCGGATGATCTTACTTTTCCGTCCACTACAAAACCGGGAGTCAGAATAACACCATAATCGGTTATTCTATCCAGGTCCTCGACTTTTTCAATTTCAACATCTATTTCAAGCTCTTTTACAGCTTCCTGAGTTAATTCGTACAGTTTCTGACAACTTGGGCAGCCGGTTCCTAATATTTCGACCTTCATCTTCTTACTCCATAAACTAACTGATATGTTTATTTTATAATGCTATATACTGTTATCTTATTTCGATGTTTCAGACTTAAATTAATCTGAATGAAAAAAGACATAATTTACAAATTAATCGTACGATTTCAAACAGCAAAAAATAATGAAATTGAAATAATTTCAGATCAGGCAAATTTATCAAATTTCGGGACGGGCGCTTTGTTGTATTGCGAGATATTCGAGGATTGAAAATTCTGTTTGTTAAGTTTCTGATCTCTGTTTTTACTTACCGTGTTGTTATCTGGGGCCGGTTTTATCCTGCCTGTGCCCAGTTTATTCGTTCTTAAGGAATTTCCTGCCTGAAAATCCCGTTTTCTTTCGTTTCCGGTATTGATACGTTTGGTCTTAGATTGGGAATTCTGATTTATACGGTTCTGCTTCTGATTTATACGATTTTGATTCAGTTTTTGCTCTCTTCCGGTGTTCAATCGGCTGGTTCTTAAATTTGTATCATTTCCTATTCTTGAATTAATATTCTGGTCTCTTTCGCCAGTTAACTGATTACCTTTCGTATTAAAAGACTGGTATGTTTTTATAACTACTTCTGCTGTGGCAATATTAGATAACTGACGTATAAATGCCCTGTTGAAGTTTCTGGGAGACTGTCTTGCAGACCGTTCTGCGGCAAGGTTCTTCTTAGCTTCTGCAACATCCTTAGGCGGCTGTCCCGGAAGCCTGTTGTTTCTGAGTGTAGATATGGTAGAGAATTGTACTTGACTTACTGCCATTGTGAAATCAAATATATTAACTTAAAGTAGTATATATCTTTTATATTACTTAAACAACCAAAAAATTATATTTGTTCAATTTAAGTTCATTTCAGAATCAATATATCTACGATTTCATCCGGCAGGACTTTGTTAGTACCGCTATTAAATTTTATGAGGCAGTTTCCCTGATGCATAGAGCTTAGCATTCCCGAGCCTTGCTTTTCAACTGATTCTACAACAAGTGAATTATTTTTCTGGCTGTAAATTCCCCGTGCAAAATATGTTAAATCCTTCACTTTTTTATATTCTTTAATCAGTTCCGCTTTTAACCAGTCCGGATATTCAGTGTTCCTATTCTGCATTCTGTATAATGCTCTTTTTACATAGATCAGAAAGGAGACCATAACGGATACCGGATTTCCGGGAAGGCCAAAAACAGGGATACCTTTCAGGTTTCCAAAAAACAGAGGTTTACCGGGTCTTTGAGCTACTTTCCAGAAAAGCTGTTTTCCGCCCAGCTCCCCGAATGCATCCCTGATAAAATCATATTTACCCATGGAAACGGCGCCTGTTGTAATAATAATGTCGGCTTCCCTGCCCTGATCGAGCCAGTTTTTAATTGACTCAAGGGAATCTCCGCACCTTCCCAGGTTCACACTGTCTACATTACATGTCTCCAACAGGCCGCTGAGGCTGTAAAAATTTGAATTTCTGACCTTTCCGGGAATCAAAGGTTCATCCGGATCGATAAGCTCTGTCCCGGTGATCAGGAATGTCACTCTGGGTTTTTTGTATACAGGGACTTCGGTGCAACCTATCGATGCCAGGACTCCCATCTCTGCCGGTCCGATCTGTTCTCCTGCGGACAGAACTTTGCTGTTTTTTAAGATGTCTTCTCCGGCAGGCCGGATGTTTTCACCGGGAACAACCTCTTTCAGGATCTTTACATACTTTCCGCCGTCTTCAGTATCCTCTATTTTTATCACAGCATCCGCACCCTGCGGGATAACTCCACCCGTCATAATACTTACAGCCTGACCTGCTTTCAGGGAACCGGTGAAAGGAATTCCGGCAGGAGCCTCACCGATAATTTCAAGCTTAACAGGATTTTCCGGGGCTGCATTTTCGGTATTTCTGCTTATTACTGCGAATCCATCCATTGCCGAGTTATCGGAGAAAGGGATATTATCCGATGAGATTATATTTTTCGAAAGGATATAACCGGAAGATGAAGCGATATCAACTTTAATTTCGGGAAGAACTCTGATGTTTCTATCAAGGATATCAAATGCTTCTTCAACGGTTATCATTATAATTTACCCTTAACAGAATAAGTCCCGCTTTTACCGCCTGTTTTTTTTATCAGACGGATGTTTAATATTTCAATACTTTTGTCCAAAGATTTACACATATCATAAAATGTCAGAGCAGAAACAGCGGCACCAGTCAGGGCTTCCATTTCAACACCTGTTTTCCCGTTATAAAAAACTGATACATGAATTACAAACTGAGAATTATCCGCATCCGGTTCAATTTCTATATTAATGTTTTCAACTGCCAGAGGATGGCATAAAGGGATCAGGTTTGAAGTTTTTTTAACCGCCTGGATCCCGGTAATTTTTACGGTACTGAACAGATCACCTTTTTTTGATCCTGTATCGTGGACTTTCCGGAAGGTATCTGAACTCATTTTTACCACTGCTTCAGCAACTGCTGTTCTTTTTGTCGATTCCTTTTCGGAAACATCGACCATTTTGATACTGCCTGTTTTGTCCAGATGACTAAAACTTTTCTTCAATTCAGTCTCCGTAAAGATTATTCTCTATTATATATTTTTCAACTGAATCCGGAACGAGATATTTTACCGATCTGCTTTCTTTCAGCCTTTTTCGTATCAAACTTGCGGAAATCCGTATGATAGGTGTTTTTGGGACCAGGAATGATCCGATCTTCTCAGGGATATTCTTTATGTCTTCAGAGGTTCTCCCGGCAACAACGATCGTGCTTAATTCTGAAATTCTGTCAGGATCTTTCCATTTAGACAGGATTTTCAGATTGTCTTCCCCGAGAACAAAGAATAGTCCGCTGCGGTCCAATCGGAATTTTTCCGAAAAGTGTTTCACTGTATCTACGGTATAGGACACATTATCGTTATCAGCTTCTATGGTTGACAATTCAAACCTCTTATTATCCTGTATAGCAAGTTTTACCATATCAAGCCTGAATTTTACAGAAATAATTGACCTGTCTTTTTTTCTGTGGGGAGGCTGTGCTGTCGGAATAAAATACATTCTATCCAGATCCAGTTCATCACATATAATTTCTGCAATTATAAGATGAGCATTATGAATTGGATTAAAAGTTCCGCCATAAAGTCCGATTTTCACCTGACCATCCCTTATAACAATGATTTAGGAATAAATTTGAAGACAAAGATGAAGTAAATTTTGAGGGAATTTGTAAAATTCAAATCAAATATGCCACAAAAATTTTGGATATCTGAAATAATTCTTAAAAACTTAATGATACATCAATGTATCAATTTTAGCTGTTTTGGTCTTTATACTTGCCAGTCTTTCCTGAGCCTTAATTGCTGTTTCATGATCCTGGAAATTATCAAGCAATGCCTGATACTTATCAATGGCTTCGGGATAATTTTCTAATTTATAATAACATTCTCCCATTTCAAACAGGGCTTTCGGGATAACCGGAGTATCAATAAAATTATCAAACACGCTCTGGATGTATATGATAGCAGCTTCATATTGACCCCGCTTTTTATAGAGTATCCCGCTGTGAAGATCTTTCTCAGCCAATTTAGTTCTTAATTCCATTAGTTTGTTCTGGGCATCAAATATAAGGCTCGTTTGCATTTGATATTCCGGTGACAGGAGAAAATTACCGAACGCTTCTATAGCTTTAACAGTGTATTCCTGATCAAGCTCATAACGTGGTGATAATTCATAATTACACATTCCGATCATATATGCCGCCATTGCCCTGAGTGAGCTGCTCGGGTAACGTGACAGCAGCCGTCTGAACTCATTTTCCGCAAGAATATAATCCCCCAATTCGAAATGACACTGCGCCAGAAGCAGCTGAGCACTATCTGCATAAGTAGAAATAAAATCCAGCCTTGAGATATCCTCCAGGAGAGTTTTTGCATGATCATATTTTTCATCAAGGAAATAATTTTTTCCTGCTTCGAACTTTTCGGGTGAAGGCAGACTTCTCATCCTTCGCAGATCTTCAGCGCAATTAATAGACAATGTAAATAAAAGTAACAGATTTAATACTAAAAAATTTGTGATCTTATAATTCATCTTCTTCTCTGATTTTTTAGCTTCTGGTTGAAAACAGCAAATAAATTATTGTTCCTGCAGCTGTTATAACAGCGCCTAATTCAAATAGGTCTTTAAAACTTTTGTTTTTAGGAATTTCCGATATCGTAAAAGGAATGTCCCGGTTTTCAATG
>JBHPLC010000003.1:0-99196 GCA_042564455.1 Candidatus Zhuqueibacterota bacterium
AAATTGTTCACCATCTCTCTTGCCGTAATATATGGTGAGTGTATTCCATTCGGGAATGTTTCTTTTATTGAATTCAGGTGCAATAATTTCTCTTCTGTCCAGAATGCGTCTCTTAAAAGCTTCCGGATAATGGTTTTTACTCGTCGTATTAACTGTTCCTGCCTTCTTTTTTCTAGAGACTCATTATCTTTCAGATAATCTAAATGATCACTTATCCCTTCTGCAAGCTCTTCAACTCCCAGGTTCTGCAGCGCAACTGTCTTTATTACGGGAATTTCCCAATCTGAGTGGTCACGAAGAGATAAAGCCGTTTTCATCTCGATCTCTGTTTTTTCGGATCCTTCTCTTTCAGATTTATTTATCACTATCAGGTCGGCGATCTCCATGAATCCTGCTTTTAATGCCTGTATGCCATCACCTGTTTCAGGTGCAAGAACAAGAATTACACTATCACAGGTTTCTGCAATATCCATTTCCGATTGACCGGTCCCGACCGTTTCGAAAATTACCATATCCTTTCCGGATGCATCAAGCAGGTCACCCGATTCGGTTGCCGCTGCGGCCAGTCCGCCCAGACTTCCTCTTGTAGCCATACTTCTTATAAATACCTTCGGGTCATTAAACAGCTCGTTCATTCTGATCCGGTCACCCAGCAATGCACCTCCCGTAAAGGGACTTGTAGGATCTACGGCAATTATTCCTATTGACATTTCCTTTGATCTGTAATACTTGGCGAGCTGCAGCGTCAAAGTACTTTTCCCAACACCTGGCGGTCCCGTAATACCAATTCTGTGTGCTTTCCCTATACTGGAATAAATACCTGAAATAAGCTCTTCTTTCCCATTCCCGTCATTTTCGATAATCGATATACCGCGCGCTAAAGAAAGTCTGTCCCCTTTAAGAATATCTTCAATTAGTACTTTTATATCTGAAACATTATCCGGCATAACAGAATTTTATCTCTTTGTTTTTATTGATCAGTTAATTCTCTGGTAAACTTAAAATATACTAAATTTTTATAAATATTAACAGTTATAAGTTGTCTTTATTATATAATTCCCAGAGTTTCAAATATCTTACTATGTAGCCTGCACCGTCAAAAAACACAGCGAAAATACCGGGGAATCCATTGAGAAAACCGCCTTTTAATATATATCTTTTAAAAACTCTCCCGAATGGTTTTAATACGAGCCACTTCAGCGTATTTATTACCGAGATATTCACACCACTATCTTTAAGCTTTTTTGCATCCAGATCTGTATAGTAATGAAACTTTTTCATGTAATCTTTAATTGTCGGGTATGGAAAATGCTCACAATAATTCTTCATTTTTCCTGTTCTGCCATCAAGTTTAACTTTTTCATGAACTCTTCCGAGAAATCCTCCCGAAGATGATTTCCTGAATAATTTCAATTGATAGTCAGGATAATTCCCTCCATATTTCAACCATCTTCCAAGATAATAATTGCGCCTTGGAAAATAAAATCCGGCAAAATCTGTCCCGGATTTTATTTTCTCTTCAATCTCATCCAGAAGAGGCTGGGGATAATGTTCATCAGCGTCAATCCATAAAATCCAGTCATTTTGAGCCTTCTCGAGAAGTAAATTCCTGGCTGCACTAAAATCTTCATCCCACTCATTTGAGAAAACCTGTGCCCCTAAAACCTGAGCAACCTCCTGTGTCCCATCATCCGATCCATTATCCAGCACAAGGATCTCATTAGCTAACTTAGATATACCATCCAGGCATCTTTCAAGATTTTTTGCTTCATTTTTTACTATTAAACAAAGAGATAATGGGAGTTTATGCATAATTTCGCTTCTGAGTTTATTGTTTCAGGAACTATAAGTTTTTATCAGGTGATATCAGACTGTAGAACAATCTCTCGTATTCCAATAACTTTTTCTTAACATCGAATACTTTTTCTACTCTTTTTATACCCTCATTTCTGAATTTTGTTCGTAATTCTTCATTCTCAAGTATCATATTTATTTTTTCTGCCAGTCCGGCTGCATCATTAGGTTCAAATAAATATCCGGAAACTCCGTCTTCAATTATTTCTTTAACTCCCCCAGCATTAGATCCTATCACAGGTACACCTTTTGCCATTGCCTCAATTATTACCATCCCAAATGTCTCTTTTGGTGTAGTTAATACAGAAGCATCCAGTAATTCATAGATTTCCGTAATTTTCTCTGTAAAATCAATAAACCTGAAATATGACTCCAGACCTTTCATTTCTATAATATCTTCTAAAACTTTTTTGTAACCAGATCCGGTTTTACTTCTGGTCTCTTCACCTACAAATAAAAAAAGCACGTCCGGATTTTTCCTGATCACAGAAGGAGCTGCCTCGACCAGTAATTCCTGTTTTTTCAGCCGGTCAAGACGGCTTATCATACCAACTACCTTTCGGCTTGTTTCAATATTGTACTTTTCTCGGTTTCTTGCACTGTCAAGAGGCCAGAATTTTTCCCTGTCAACACCATTATAGATACAGGAAACCTGATTCAGACTGGCCGAAGAATGTTTCAGAACATTTTCTTTCACTTCCTTTGTAACGGTAACTATCATATCTGTATTCCTGTAGATCCATCTATGGAAAATATCCTTTTTGGGGTATCGTGAATCCATATGCTGAGTAAAGACTATCTTTGCGGTTTTTGAAAGTTTTTTTGCTAAAATAGATGTACTGATATCTTTTGAAATATGTAAATGCAGAATGTCAGAACCGGTCTTTTTTATTATCTTTGACAGTTTTATTGCCGTACCAATAGAAAGATATTTCAGTGTCGGATCAACAGGGAAAAACGGTATATTATTGTTTTCGCAGAATTCGGATATCTTTGTATTATCAGGCGCTGCAAAATAAACGTTATGCCCTAATCCCAAAATGTTCTTTGAAAAATTACAGGCATTTATCTCCAGTCCGCCCCAGGAAGTCGAAAAAACCACTTCCAGTATTTTTAATTTTTTGATCATTTTGAATTTCTTTTACTTAGGACTTTTTCAAATACTGATATTGTGTTTTCTACAAATTTATCTAAAGAATATTTACCGATAGCTTCTTTTCTTCCATTTTCTCCATGATTCTTTCTTATATCGACATTCTGAATATAATAAATTATGCGGTCAGACATACCTTTTATATCATTTATATCAAAAATACTGCCGTTCAGGTCATCGATAATTACTTCTCCTAATACATTGACATCTGTCGCAACCACCGGTTTTGCAAGTGTCATGTATTCCAGAGCAGCCCTGCTTATGGTCTCTGAGAATCTCGATGTGATCACTCCTATATCAAATTCATCAGCAACACACCGTGTATCCTCCAGAAAACCTGTAAAAATTACCTTGTTCCCTATATTTAGAGTGACGGCAATATCCTGTAATTCTTTAATAGATAACTGTTCTTCCTTACCCACTATAACAAATTTCACATTCTTAATCTTTGCTGCTACTTTTGCGGCAACATGCAGGAAATGCTTATGCCCTTTTTCCGGAGACAATCTCGCAACATTACCAACTACAAATTCTTCCTTCCCGATCTTGTATTTCTCTTTTAGTATTTTCTCAGGTTGATCGCTGTCATACTTCTTAATATCTATTGCTCCATATATTACTGATGCATGTTCTTTTGAGAAGGAAAGTCTGCGATAATACCTCTCTAAATTGGATAAACATGGAAAAATAAGCCAATCGGCTTTTTTACGATAAAGATATTTGTTCAGAAAATTACTCTTCGGTTCTCTTACATCACAGCACGACCTAACCAATGGAATTTTTAAACCGAATAACAAATCTGCTAAAAAGTAAAACAGATGTCCCTGAGGGCTGAGCGTATTAATAATATCTATCTCATTTTCCCTGACAAATCTTGTCAATTTCCGTACTTCGGAGATCAATTTCAGGGGATTGGATGTTTTCAGGTCAAGATCGAACGTTCTGATCTCCATCTCTTCCGCTTTTTTTGATGCCGGGACTCCATTATCAGCTCCAAACCAGACTTCATGGCCTGACTTCTGAAGCCCGTAAGCTAAAGTCACACCATAATATGCTGTAGCATTCCACCATGGCGAGTGATATAATATTAGAACTTTCATCAATAATAATTTGGATGTTATTTTTTAATTCGATAAATTAATAATATGGAAAACACACCAAAAATAAGCGGTTTCACATTTGTCCGCAATGCTGTTAAATTTGACTATCCGGTCATTGAATCAATAACCTCGATCCTTCCGGTCTGTGACGAGCTCATAGTTAATGTCGGTAATTCCGAGGATTCAACTCTGGATCTGATCAGATCCATCAGATCTGACAAGATCAGGATCGTCGAATCTGTCTGGGACGATAACAAAAGAGAAGGCGGAGCTGTCTTAGCTCAGCAGACCGATATAGCTCTCTCACACTGCACAGGTGACTGGTGCTTCTATATCCAGGCAGATGAAGTCGTTCACGAAAAATACCTGGATCCGATCAAACAGTCAATGCACGAACACTTTGACAATCCAAAGGTCGAAGGCCTGTTATTCAAATATCTCCATTTTTACGGCAGTTACGAATATATCGGCAGTTCACGCCGGTGGTACCGAAATGAGATCCGCGTTATCAGAAACAGGATCGGCGTCAATTCTTACAAAGACGCACAGGGATTCAGAATAAACGACCGGAAATTAAATGTCAAAAGAACAGATGCTTATATTTACCATTACGGCTGGGTCAAAGATCCGGTCACTCAGCAGAGAAAACAGCACTCATTCAACCGCTTATGGCATCCCGACTCCTGGGTCAAAAAAAATGTCGGTGATTCCAGAGAATACGACTACAGCAATATTGACGCACTGAACAGATTTGACGAAGATCATCCCTATCTAATGAAAAACAGGGTATCAAACCAGGACTGGGAATTCAAATTCGATCCTAATATCGGAATACAGAATGCCCCTCTTAAACATAAGATCCTGAACATCCTCGAAAATATCACCGGTTACAGATTCGGCGAATACAAGAATTACAGGGTCATTTGATCTTCAGGTGCATCTTTTTGACCTAATGCAATAACTCCCGAACTTAATCCGGCAATAAACCACCAGAACATACCCACTTCTATATCCGTATAAAAACACTGGAACATTCCCGCAGCAAGGATCCCGGAGATCGCTCCCGCACATCCCAGAACTGCAGATGCTGTCTTAAAGTCAATCTCCTTCTCCTTTACCCAGAATTTCAGGCAGCTGAAAATATAGAAAATCCATATCCCCAGAAATGCCAGTAATCCTAAAATCCCGGTCTGTACCGCAACATTCAGGTATTCATTATGTAAATGAGCAAATCCGAAAATATGCTCTTCAAAATTATATTTTTCATGAAAATAGCTGAAATTCCCCTGCCCGAGACCAAGGACAGGATTGTCCTTCCACATCTCAAAACCTTTTTTCCACAGGTCCATACGCATCTGTGATCCCTCAGAGTAATTCGGATCAGTGATGCTTGTTACACCGTATTCAGTGAACAATGTAGGATGAAATAGATATATTCCGGCCCAGAACAGCAGGAAGACCGCTATATATTTTAAACCTGTCTTCCAGTTGTGAGCAACTGCAAAAAGAACTGAACCTGCCGCAGCTCCCAGCCACGAACTCCTTGTATAACTTGCTATTACAGCAAGGAAAATGATAATAGAAGACGACAGATATAATATTTTGTCCTTCATTTCTCTTGCACCGAGAAAGCATCCCAGTGATACTATATAGGCTATGATATAGAAACCGCCGAATGTCAGGCAGAATCCGAAACAGCCGCCGCTCCTGAAATATCCGCCGTAATTCGGGAATTCAACTAGCCTTATCAGGTCTATACCGTAAAAATGCTGCCAGACCGCATATAAGCCCACGAGAGAGCATGATACTGCAAGTACTGTCAATGCCCTATGGAACACTTTTCTTGACGGCAGGAGGTTTACTATCGCAAAATAAACAAGGACTATCCATTCTTCCTTGATCATTAAAGCGCTCCTGACCGGACGTTCGGAAAACAAACCCGAAACTACCATAACCAGGAAATACGCTAAAATGAACTTTGTAATGATATCGAAATGGAATAGCACCTTCCTCTCAAGAACTATCTTAAATATCCATATAAGAAACAGAAAGCCTATCCCTATCTCCATTCCGGCGTTCGAAAACGGAGCCACAGCAGCAAAGAAATATATTCCGAAAGCTGAAAGCTTATCTATTTTCATTTTTTCCATGTTAATTTTTCTGAATTATTATTCTCTGTGATCAAAAACTCCCCGGCAAATATCTATCACCTTTTTATAATTATCCGGTTCATCACTTAAATCCACAATTCTGTTCTTCGAACCATTATCATACCCGTAGACCGTATAATTATCCTCCATATAAATGCCCACGGTTTTTTTGCGGAGCGCATATGCAAGATGCAGCGGTCCGGCATCACCCGATACAAAAAGCCGGCATTTTTCGATCAGGGCAGCCAGAAGCCTGAAATCGGTAACAAAAATTGTCTGCTTTTTAAACTTTTCTGATAAATCCCTGAAATGCTCCTTTTCTTCCGGCCCGCACAGGAAAATGGCATTACCGTACAGCAGCCCCATTGCTAATGCAGTTTCAACAAAATTGTTCAGTTTCCACTGCTTATTATACCGTGCTCCCACCCATAACAGTACAAGCTGTCCGGAATCATCTACACCTGCGTTTTTCAGATATTCAGCAGCTTTTTGTTGATAATTCTCATCTATATAGAGTTCAGGTCTATATTTTCTCAAACCTGGATCGAATAATCTCAGCAGATCATGGT
Source organism: Candidatus Zhuqueibacterota bacterium (assembly GCA_042564455.1). Taxonomy (GTDB): domain Bacteria; phylum SM23-31; class SM23-31; order SM23-31; family SM23-31; genus JBHPLC01. The sequence goes on from JBHPLC010000003.1 coordinate 6,827, forward strand.
TCATCTCGATGTAATGATTCGTATGATCCGGCGGAACGGTCAGGTTCAGGAATCTTGAGCTGTCTCCCTTCTTGAAACCGGCTCTGTAGTCTGCTTTAGTTACGTGTACTAGCAGACTGTTCGAGAGTGAAAATCCTGCCGGTGTACTGCAGTCAAATACCATGTCATAACGGTCTCTCCTGATATCTTTCAGCAGCCGGAGCATTTTTAACGGACTTTTAAGATGGACATTGTGGCTGAACAGGTGCAGTTTATTCACAAAAGGATTGTGATCCCAGATGTCTTTCAGGCTTACGTGCACGAGCAGATCGATCTCAGCATTCGGAAACAGGTCTTTTATAGCTCTGGGGAAGAAAGTCGTCATAACCAGGTTCCCCAGTTTCTGTTCCATACGGATAACAAGTACTTTTTTTATACCTGACCGGTCAATTTCAGCAGCATCAACCTGTTTCAGCTTCGGGAATAACACCCTGATAAGCTTTATCAGTACCTGTTTTCCGCTTCTTTCAATATTTTTTAAGAGCGCAGATGCCAATATCTATATCATTTTTAAGATTATCAGTATTAATTTCATCTAATTACTTGAACTGCATATCATACAGCGATCTGTATAAACCACCCTGTTCCAGCAGCTGGTCATGTGTGCCGATCTGGACTACTTTCCCTTTATCGATGACCGCTATCTTATCCGAATTCCTTATCGTGGAAAGCCTGTGAGCTATAACTATCGTTGTCCTGTCCTTGATAAGGTTGGCGGTCGCTTCCTGCACGAGTTTTTCCGATTCCGTATCGAGTGAAGATGTCGCCTCGTCCAGAAGCAGTATCGCCGGATCATTCAGGATCGCCCGCGCGATCGCTATTCTCTGCCGCTGGCCGCCCGATATCTGGACGCCCCTCTCACCTATCTGCGTATCGAACTTATCGGGTAGTTCCTGTATGAAATTATAAGCATTCGCCGCTTTTGCAGCATTTATTATTTCATCCTCTGATGCTTCAAGATTTCCGTATTTAATATTATCCCTGACCGTCCCGGAGAATAAAATCGTCTCCTGCGGTACAAGGCTCATTCTGCCCCGGATACTGCTGTTGCTGATCCCGGAAACATCCATACCGTCTATCAGAACCTGCCCGGAACCAATCTCATAGAATTTAAGCAGAATATTTATTATCGTGCTCTTCCCGGCGCCGCTCGGACCAACTAAAGCCAGAGTCTCACCCGGCTCAATACTGAAGGATATACCTTCCAGTACCGGATCCTTTTCATTGTATGAAAAATGGACATCCTTAAACTCGATCGAGCTTTTTTTGTTCTGCGGAAGGTCTGTTTTCTGTACGGAATCTCTCTCTACATCCTGGTCCATCAGCTCGAATATCCTCTCGGACGAAGCCAGGGCTCGCTGTATTACTGGCTGTGTCTCGCCAAGTGTCTTGATCGGCTTGTAAGCCAGTGCTATAAGGATCGAGAACCTCGAAAAGACCTCGAAGTCCATCTCCATGTCCAGTATCCTGAATCCGCAGAGAAGGATAATTACCATCATACCGATGGTGCTTAAGAACTCGTTGGTCGGTTTTAAGAATGCGACCAGGCGGTTGGCTTTCATCGAATTCGCATAATTCTGATAGGTCTTGTTGATGAACCGGTTTTTTTCGTACTCTTCCCGGTTATATGTCTTTATGATCTTTATTGCTGTGATGGATTCCTGTAGAAACGCATTGATATCGGCTATCTTTGCCATTATCTTCCTGCTGATCTTCCTTATCGCATCGGCAAATAGTTTCAGGATAATACCGGTGACTGGGAATACAAAGAGTGTAAGCAGGGTCAGTTTCCAGTCGGTCAGCACAAGTGCGGTCACATAAATTATAGTATAGACGAATGCCTGCATCAGTACTACGAACGAACCGAGGGACTGTTCGACGATCTGGACGTCGTTCGTGACACGCGACATGACCTCGCCTGTCTTGCTGCGGTCGTAGAACTGCATCTTCAGGTTCAAGAGCCTTGTAAAGAGCTTGTCGCGAATGTTCTTGACAGTCTTCTGGATGACAGAGGACATCAGGTATTCTTTGGAATAAACACAGAATCCCTTGAACAGGAACAGTATTCCCACGATGATCCCGACCGTTATCATCAGGTCTTTTGCCTGATCGACACTGAAGATCTCGTACGGCTGAAAGATCACCCTGTCTATACCAAGTTTTTCCAGGGATATACCGTCGATCCGTGCGATGGTTTCTCCCGATCCGGCTACATTCGTGCTTATCTGGCTGATACCGTCTATCAGCCGGGACATGATGTTGGCGAATATGGCGTCACTCGAACCCATAAGAGCTGTGCACATCACACCGAAGAATATCCTCACCCGGTATAGTTTCAGGAAGGACATCAGCCTTTTGAAAGTGCCTTTACCGCTTTTTTCAGCCATCTGTTTGTCGGTATATATTAAGATAGAATTAATATTTATGAAAAAGATTGTTTACCAAACCTAATAATGTAGCAAAAACATGAAAATATTGCAAATGGTTTAATTATGGGAGTAATTTGCGAATATTCGGATGGATGATAAGGATGTATTAATTCTGCCAGACTACCCTTCTAAGAAAGTGACCTTCGAACGGCAACATCCCCCTCAGTCCCCCTTCGAAGGGGGAATTAAAGGGGGATGTATAGTATAAAATATTTAATAAACTGGTCTACAAACTCAGTTTAAGGATACTACAACTACCGGCAATTGGATTTACACCCAATGATTGACCTACTTAAAAATGTTGGTCATTTTGGATTCGTCGAGTTTTATGTAGGTTGGTTCTGTTACCTCGACTGGATAGAACCATGAGTATTTCCAGATCTTCTCACCGGTCAGGAGAATTGAATAATATTCGTCAACCGAAAGGTAAGTCAGGTCTTGATCTTTTGTAATGGATTTGAACACGTACGCAAAGAATTTTCCTTTAGGGACTTTCGGATAAAAAAAATGGCCGGTTTCCGAAACTTGTGCCAGGTACTTTATTTCGTTGTCCATGATCGCCTGCAGAGCATAGTTAAAACTTCCGCTTACATTCAGCATTTCGGTCTTTGCCTGACGGTACAGCTGCTTTACACTGTCCGCTTCCGCAACAGTCCTCTCAACCAGGGCTTTATGTTCCCTGTAAGTATCCGAATTTTCATTCCTCGAGCCGTAAATGGTCTTGAAGGTCATTTCGGCACTGATCGCAGTCTCTTCATAAACAGGGATATGTTCCTCGAGAGTTTTGATCAGATCCGAAACCTCTAATGCATCCCTGTTATAATAGACTTTCATGGAATCTATAGCTGCCTGGATCCTTGCTGACATTAATATCACGATCATATTATCATAAACATTCAGTGAAACTTCCGGGGGCGTGTTTATTTCTATTTCCCCTTCGAGGGTGCTCCAGCGGTTTTTTTCGAGGCAAATGGCAAGTATAAATATTGATATGGTGATCAGGACAATTAGAAAGGCGACAAATTTCATCAACTCTCCGGTTTTCCAAAGACATATAAAAATCTGTTCTCAACCGGGAATATCAGCTTACCATTGAAGTAAGCGGGATTTGACGATACCCGTCCTTCAACGGGATATTCCCAAAGAAGATCTCCTGTTGCGCTCTCCAAAGAATATACAATTTTATTTAAAGAACCAAAATAAATTTTTGATCCGACTGCAAGACAGGATGTATTTACTACGGATCCAACGGCGAATTTCCACTGTTCTTCACCTGTCGCAGCATCCAGCGAATAAACATTTTCATCGTTACAGCCGAAAATCACCCTTCCTCCGGCAACTGTGGGTGAGGAATAGACCGCACCGGCGGTCTTGAATTCCCAGTTTATGTTTCCCGATGCGGGATCCAGTGACAAAAGACGGTTTCCCACTGTACCCCAAAAGATCATTCTGCCGTCGGAAGCCGGTGATCCCCGCAGGATATCCCCGGTATCAAAACTCCAAATCTCACTACCTGAATTAATGTCCAGGGCGTATATTTTCCCTTTTATGGATCCTGCAAAGACCTTATCTCCAAGTACAAGCATCCCGGAGTAAACACTGGAACCTGCATCGAATTCCCACTTGATCTCACCTGATTTTTTATCTAAACAGTATATGTCACCCTTGATATTTGCGGCGAATACATATTCATTGTAAACAGAGGCTGCACTTTCGATGTATCCGAGGTCTTTTCGCCACAGATATTTACCTTTATGAATGTTATATGCCCGGAATGTCCTGTTTCCCTTTATGGTCGAATAATAAAGCACACTGTCGTCATAAGCAGGAGCTCCAAACATCGGCTCCTTTATCTTCATCTCATCGATCTTGTCTCCTTCAGACAATTCAAATACTTCGATAAAACCTTTTCTTGAAGTACAGATCACATTATTGTCCAGAACCACCATAGATGAGCTTATCATGGATTTAGGCTTTAACTTAAAAAGCAGTATAATGTCCCCATCGATCTTATCATAACTCATGTTGTTATGCAGCTGCCCCCCGCCGTACTCCGACCAGGGTTTTCCCGCATCTTCCTTTGCTACCCTGACACGTCCCGTACAAGCGGCAAAGAAAACACTCAGAATAAGAACCGCTGCTATAATATATTTTGGTCTAACCTTTTTCATAATATCTTTCTTTTTAACCAGATTAAAAATCCCAACCGAAAAAGAACTTGGTATAAGTGGATTTCTCTATATTTCTGAGGCTGCCGTTGAATCTTCTGCCTATATCCAGCCTGAATACTACACCGCCCAGAAAGTTAAATCTTAAACCTCCTCCTACACTGCCCAGTTTCTGCGGATACTCCATCGATGAAAAGATAATATCTTCTTTTTCATAATCATCGACCTTGGCGGCATCAATATATAAAGCTCCTCTTAATGATCTTATTCCAAAACCGCCGAAAGGAAATCTTATACCAATATCATCGATGAACGGGAATCTATACTCTGCCGATACAAAATCAATATGCTGTCCCCATATCCTCCACATACCGTATCCCCTGAGGTCCCAGCTCCCGCCAATATAGAACCTTCTTGCTTCTCTTCCTTTATTTCTGTATGATGATAATCTGACAGCAAGAGCCTGCCGGTTGGATACACGGAAATACTTCCTCAGGTCGACCATTACGGTGCTGTAATTCACGTTGTTGAAACTGATATCTTTTGTCAATCCTACTGAAACAAGGTATCTCGAACCGTCCATTGGACCAGTGGGGCCCCAGAGAGAGTTATCCCAGACATAAGTGAGGAAATTACCCGACAATAATGCCACTCTCTCCTGATCATCGACTAATCTGTCCCGCTCAGACCTGCCGAAATTGGAATCTATTTCAATTCTCTGGAAAGTCGAGATCGGATAGCTCGCCCCGAAGAATCCTCCATAATACCTTTCATTGAAATAGAAATCAGACAGATTATATCTTCGTCCTGAGTAATGAAATACCCCGTAGCCGAAATTTGTCCGTTTTTTCAGTGAAGTTCTGGCAATTGCAAAATTAAAACTACGCAGGAGGCTCTCCATAGTCTGGGCAGTGTTGTAAAGCAGAAAATAATATTGATCGTTGCCCAGAATGTCCGAGATGGCGATCTGCGCACCACTGATCGAGCTGTATATAGGATCATAAGACACCTGTCCCTGAGCAATGTCGAGACTGTATGTTTTTGTATAGGACTTTACGTTTTTCCCCTCAATACTTGAGATCCTTCCGGGAGTCCAGGATTCAAAATCAACTATAACCGAGGTTGTTATTACAGTTTTTTCCTCATAGCCTTTAAATGCATCTTTCAACTGTCTTATCTGGTAACTGTATTCCTCGAATGATGTGAAAAATATATCCCCGTCCGGCGTAACTTCCGGATTGAAGACACCGGTCACAAAACTCGTGATCTTCTTGATCTCACCCGGGATATACATATTTGCCGAGACAGGATTATAAGTACCGGACATTGAGGTATTGTCATTTTTTGCCAGTAACAGTTCTGTATTGCTCTTTTTTATTTTCATCGGATCTGCCTGGACCAGTTCCATACTCATTGTATAGATATTCGATGCTCCGCCTCTGTCGGACGTAAAAACGACAAACTCTCCATCCGGAGACCACGTCGGGGCTGCATCAACGTGTGATCCTTCGGTCAGTTTAAATATCTCATCCAGGAAGAGATTCTTAATAAAAATATTATATCCCCCCTCTTTACCGAATTTAGATCTGTCAGAGGAAAAAACGATCGAACCGTCGTCCGGAGACCACCTGGGAGACAGATCTTCGTAAAAATCATCCGTATGCTGAGTAAGGATACCGGATTCGACATCAAGTATATAAATATCAGCGTGGCCGGACATGTTAACGGCTGAAAAAGTGATAAGTTTATTGTTGTTCGACCATGCGGGAGAAGACATGGAAACTATATTATCAAAAACAAAACTGTTAATCACGTCTTTTTCCATGGTGTCGAAGAGATAAAGGACGTCTTTTTCACCGCTTTTTGTAACGAAGGCAAGTATCCCCTCAGAATTCACGTCAATTGTGCTTTTCAGAAAATGAATCGTTTCGAAACGGCTGGTCCTTTCACCTTTTATAAGATTCCTGGTTTTCAGTTTTTCCTTTTCATAGGGCATTGTTACAATATTTGTATATCCGCTCGTATTTGAAACAAAAGCTATATGTTTCTCGCCGTTATTATAATAAAAAGAAGGCGCTTCATTAAATCCTTCGTCAGTTATTTGTTTTGAGGCCATTCGAATAATATCATTGGTCTCTAAAACAGGATAATACTTCTTCTTTAAATGGTATACCCATTCATCATTAAGATCCGATAACTTTTTACCGAGCACATATTGTATGACATCTTCAAACTTTTTTTCGCGGATAATGTTCTCAAGGATTAATAGCAGTTTTTCTTCTCCGTACGTATCTTCTATATACCTGAGAAAGCTTTCAGCTTCTTTGTACATAAGATATGAGCCGCTGATCAGACTGAATTTTGTTGCAGGGATCAGTGTATTCTCAATCACCTGATCGATCATGACCATTTCGGACCTGGAGTCACCTTCGCTTGACCAGACTTCCGCAATTCCTTCCGTAAACCACAGAGGCGGCTGTTTGAAATGAAATTTACCCTGATTTTTCTGTACCCAATAGACTTTACTGTGCATAAATACATGAACAAGCTCATGCCGGATAACCTTCTTGAAGCTTGTTGCGGAACCGTCACTGGGTATGACAACCCTTCCTTTAAAAAACTCGAAAAAACCGCCGACACCTTCGGGCAGGAAATTCGGAATGGTATTTGTTTGCTGGAAATGCAAATGAGAGCTGTAAAAAATAAGCGGGATCTTTGCTGTTATCGAGTGATTGAACTTGCTTTCAAGCAGTTTATAGCTTTCTTCAGCGTAATAGGCGCCTCTTTCGGCTAATTCGCGCATTTCGGGATAATAATAAATATCAAAATGCTCAGTTGAAAGCACCATCCAGTCGAATTTAGTATACTGGATCTTGTTACGACCGAAATAAAAGCCCTGAGAAAATGCTTCGCTCAAGAAAACGGTGGTCAATAAAACAGTTATAATGATATACTTTTTCATTTCCATTTTCTTTCATATTAATAATTAGGCACCTGCATCCTCTCCGTAATTACTAACCGCACCAAAATGAAAACTTTAAATTCTCTTTTTCTTAACTATACTCCTTATTAAATTAACCTTTATTAAGTTTATTCAGTTCCTTTTTGACAATTTTTTCAAAAATTAAACTCGTATCATTATACAAGTCTTCTTCTGTACCATTGTTATATATTACAAGACCTGACTGTTTAATATTATTATCCTGTGATCTCTGCAATTCCATTCTTTCTAATATTTCCTCACGTGAAGATCCATCCCTGTCAACGATCCTTTCAATCCTTTTTTCATCATCCGCAGCAACAGTAATGACAAAATCAAATTCTTCAGCAATACCGGATTCGAATATCAATGCTGCATCAACAACAATAAGAGGATAAGTTCCCTTTTTGATATTCTCATTTATTATATCAAATATACACCTAATAACAACCGGATGAACAATTTCATTAAGTTTTAAAATGGATTCCTGGTCTTTAAAAACAACATGTTTCAATTTTTCTTTTACAATTTTACCATCCGGACCGCAGACCTTATTACCGAACTTTTCCAAAACTTTATCATGAACTTCCGGATCTTCCCAGAGAATCTTTTTTGCGATACTGTCGGCATCTAATATAAATGCGCCTTTTTCCCGGAAAATCATAGCGACTGTTGATTTACCGCTTCCGATCCCTCCGGTGACTGCAATTACCGGACACCGTTTTTTTGAATTTTCCATATTTATTCTGATTCTAAGGAAAGCTCGTCTGTCTCGATCTGTTCACCCTGTTCCATCCTGATCTTAAGTTTCAGATCATTAGCACTGTCCGCAGCCTTGATCGCAGTGTCATAGCCAATAATTTCATCTTTATAAAGTTCATATAAATGCTGATCAAAGGTCTGCATACCTTCATGTGTGCTTGCGGCTATTACTTCCTTCAGACCTGCTGTATCACCTTTATGAATAAGGTCCGTCACCCTTGGTGATCCGAGCATTATTTCAAGAACCGCCGCTCTACCATTTCCATCCTTTTTTGGAATGAGTCTCTGGCAGACTACACCGTGAAGGTTAAGCGACAGCTGCATATAAACAGTTCTGTGTTCCTCAACAGGAAAAAAGTTCAGTATACGTTCAAGAGTCTGATTTGCATTATTTGAGTGAAGAGTACTAAAGACCAGATGGCCTGTTTCAGCAAATGAGATCGCGGCTTCCATTGTTTCCCTGTCTCTGATCTCACCGATAAGGATCACATCAGGCGCTTGTCTTAAAGCGCTTTTTAATGCATTCTTGAAGGATAAAGTATCCATACCGACTTCCCGCTGAGTTACGATACTCTTTTTGTGCTGGTGGATGAATTCCAATGGATCTTCTATCGTGATAATATGTCCGTTCTTATTGCTGTTCCTATGGTCAATTATAGCGGCCAGAGTAGTGGATTTTCCAGATCCGGTAGCTCCTGTAACAAGAACCAATCCGCGTGAGAGCATGGAAAGATCAGCCAGTATTTCAGGAAGTTTAAGCTGTTCCATTGACAGAATTTCCAGTTTTATCTGCCGAATCACCATTGCTACAGAATTGCGCTGTCTCATAATATTTACACGAAATCTGCCTAATCCGGGCAGGCTGTAAGCGAGGTTCTGCTCCAGAGTAGTTTCAAAATCAGATGTCTGATCATCCCGCATCAGAGAAAATGCCATCTTGGTTATCTGGTCGTTATCAAGCTTATCATTCCCGATCCTTATAAATTTACCGCGAGCTGTCATCGACGGAGGAGCACCAACCGTAAGATATAGATCAGATGCATCCTGTTTAATCATTGTTTTGAGCAGCGCATCCAATTTCATATAATATCCCTTTAATTTATTAGCACAGAAAGAACAAGAACATAAAATCTATTATAATTAAAAATATTTATAGGATTTGTCAAGTAGTTTAACTGAAATTCCTATTATTAAGCAATTCTATCAGGTCATTTATTGAAAAAACACCTTGGATCTTTATATCTGTTAATTTTGAGACTTCTTCACAGATCGATACGATCTCAGGTTTCCCAAGGCTTAGTTCTTTTAACTTTATATCGTTGTAGAATAGGTCATCTGATGAGCCGTCATATATAATTTTACCACGATCCAGAACAATAATTCTATTTGAAATTCGCGCAACGAAATCAAGATTATGCGAAACGACACAGACAGTTTTGTCCCGATCGTGTAAATTCCTGACAAGTTTTTCTATTTCAGATGATGATCTGTAATCAAGTCCCATTGTCGGTTCATCAAGAAACAGTATTTCAGGATCAGAGGCTATGATACCCGCTATTGCGATCTTTCTCTGTTCTCCGTTGCTTAACTGATGAGGCGATCTTTGAGCATAGATATCGGGGGACATCCCAACTTTTTCTAATGATTGGTATACCAGTTCTTTTAAGTTTTCTGCTTTCCCGTTCGATCTCTGCAGCCCAAAAGCAACATCTTTGAACACAGTTTCTTCAAACAGCTGTTTCTCGGGAAACTGAAAAACCAGACCGATCTTTTTTCTATAGTTCTTCCAGTCTTTCTGACCGAACAGTTTCCTTTTATCTATTTCAACCGCACCTTCGGTAGGATATAAAAGACCTGCGCATAATTGGAGAAGTGTAGATTTTCCCGCACCTGTCTTACCTATGATCCCTAACAATTCCCCCTTTTTTATACTTAGGTTGATCTCTGATAAAATGTTCTTCTCAGGATTGGCAGGATATGCAAAATTAACATTTTCTAAACATAGATTCATAATAAATAATTGTCTAATTCAGCATTCCTTTTGAAATCTTTAATGACGGAACAGCATTTTTCAGTTGATATCTTAACGGGACCTCAATACCTATTTTCTCTAACACGCTCTGATTTTTCGTAAAAACTTTGTCAGGACTGTCATCAAGTATCAATTCCCCCTCGTTAAGAACAATCAGTCTGTCACAGAATAACGCTTCATAAGAAAATTGAGTAATCAATACTATGGAAAAACCATCTTTCTTCCTGTTTTTAAATCCACCGGTTAGCAGATCCGTGATCATTTTTCTGTCTTCGGAATCAAGATATGAAGTCGATTCATCAAGGAAGAGATATTTGGGCATGGTGATCATAACAGATGCGATAGCAAGTTTTTGTTTTTGACCTCCGGAAAGCTGATTAGGCGAATATCCCTTTAAATCCTGCATCTGGAAATCACATATCGTTTTATTAACCTGTTTAATCATTTCTTCTTTGTCAACAGAGCGGTTCTCAAGAGCAAAAGCCAGTTCATGTTCGAGTACATTAGTTAATAGCTGGTTATCCGGATTCTGAAATACAATACCGGTAAGATCTCTGATCTCTCTGGTTTTTAGCAGTGTATTTATATCTTTCTGATCGATAACGATAGTACCTGAAGATACCTGCCGTAGACCTGTCAGAGCTAATGCCAAAGTGGATTTGCCCGAACCGTTAGGTCCGATAATACAAACAAATTCCGAATCATTAATTTCAAGCGATATATTTTTAAGTGCAAATATTGTTTTGCCGTCTGCGGAGGGATATTCGACACAAACATCTTTACATCTTATCATCTGTTTTTCCTGATCGTTTAATCATATCATAGACTTTTTGCAGAGGAATATTTTCTTTCAAAGCAATCTTTTTACATTCCTCATATTCCGGAGCAATATATTTATCATTTTCAAAAACATAACTTTTAACTTTAATATCTCCAAATTCCGTTTTTACATTCTCAGATTCTCTTTTAAGTTTTTTCCTTGATGTTTCATACATCCTGACACCAATAGAAGAAGTCTCGCTAAAAATAGTCCTCAGGCATCGATCTGAAAAGGATCTGTCGGTTATAACACTTAATTTATAACCGGGACGGCCCTTTTTCATTAATATCGGTGTCAGAAAAGCATCAACTGCTCCGTCATTTAACAGGCGCTCGATCACATACGGTAAAATTTCAGGATTCATATCATCGATATTTGTCTCAATGATCAGTTTGTTATCTTCTTCCAAGGTTTTTGCTGTTTCCCCTGTAATGATTCTTAGAACATTTGGAAAATCCTCAATATCTCTATCACCGCATCCATAACCTGTACCGGTTATTTTCATTTCGGGCAGCAGATCGACAAATTCGGCCAGTGAGGTTACAAGCGCTACTCCGGTAGGTGTTGCAAGCTCAAAACCTACTTCCTTTTTTTGTACGGGAAATCCCTCAGCTAATCCAAGAGAAGCCGGTGAGGGTACCGGTATAATCCCGTGTTCACATTTTACCGAGCCGGAACCCATTGTTATAGCTGAACAATATAGCTTTTCAATACCCAATTTTTCAATACCCCAGACAGTACCAAAGATATCAATCATTGAATCCATGCTGCCGACTTCATGAAAATGTACATCCTCTTTCGGTCTCTGATGTATCCCGCCTTCAATTTCAGCAATGCGTGTAAATATTTTAGTGATACTTTTTTTTGCGGTATCTGATAATTCAGATTTATCGACAATACTTAGGATATCGTTAAGTTTTCTATGGTGATGCGAGTGTTCGACTGTTACTGTAAAATTTATCGAATTAAAACCTTTTTTGTTTGTTCTTTCAGCCTTTAACTCAAAGGAATCTAATCCAACAGATCTCAAAAGTTCATCTAATTCTTCGACTATTAAACCAAGATCGATTAGTGCTCCCAATATCATATCACCGCTTACACCGGCGAAACAATCAAAATATGCAGCTTTCATTTTTTACCCTGATTTTTCGGCTAATACAACTAACGGCGGTATACAACCGCCGCAATATATAATAATATTTTTTAAATCCAGTGTGTTATTTTTTCGCAAATTTCCATAAACTTGCCTGTGCTTTACTGACCAATACATCAAATGTTTGTCCGTCCATCGGGAAATCGGAATATCCAAAATCCAGCAGTATATCATTACCTTTGATACTCGCATCTTCTTCAACCTGTTCTTTGATCTTGCTTGCAATCTTTTCGGTAAGAATTTTTGTTTTTCCCTGTAAAATGACCATAAATGAGTCAAGACCTATCTTTACTGCGGAATCTATTGGAGTAATGTTCTTCTGGATATATCCGTAAATTAATTCACCAATATCAAATATCTTTATATTAAAATTGGCATTCTTTTTAAGATAAAGTTTAAAAATCAATATACTTAAAGTCCCTCTGTATTCACCGGCCTTTTTTATAATATTAAAGAGTTCATTCTTAGCGCCCGACAGCGGATCTGTTAACAGAGCTTTTCTTTCTTCATTATACTGACCCAACCTTATCATAGGAGCAATCTGAACTGCCATCACTTCAAGGAGTTTGAGTTTTTCCTGATCTTCGTTATCTTTCAGATCAAACTGGTTAACAATAAAAAGCCCGACCAGTTTATTCTGGGCATTAAGCGGGATAGCTATAAAACTTTTTATCTTTTTCTTGTCACTATCACCGACATTTTTCTTGAAATTCTCATCTTTTTTAAAACCGTCAATGTCAACTGTTTCATTTGGACGTATTGCCTGTCCAATTATTCCCTCTCCGAGTTTTATTCTGAATTTGGATATTGTCTTTTTTGACAATCCGATACTCTTTTCAATACAAAAATCCTCATTTTTTTCATCAAAAAGCATAATACTGACTACATTTATATCCAGGCTTGTCTCAATAGTGCTTAGTCCGAAGCTTAATACTTCATCCATTTCCTCACTGGTATTAATGATTTTACTCACATCATTGAGGATGGATATATCTGCCAGGGCTTTTTCAATTGTTTTTGACAATTCCAGATTTGTTCTTTTAAGCCTTATCCTTTCAGAAACCTTTTTTACGGTCATCAAAATTTCTGAAATATTAAAAGGCTTAAAGATATAATCAAAAACATCCTGTTTCAGCGCTTCTATAGCAGATTCAAGGCTTGCATATCCGGTAATCACGATCACTTCCGTTTCTTTATTTGCCTTTTTTACTGCTTTTGTAACCTGTATACCGTCAACTTTCGGCATTTTCAGGTCAGTAATAACGATGTCATAGAAATTAGACTGGATATCTTTAACAGCTTTGACAGGATCAGTATAACTTTTAACACGGAAATCTGAACTTTCAAGAACTTCAGAAATAATTTCTATTACTCCCGGTTCATCGTCTACTATCAAGATGTTTTCCATTAAAATACTCCTTTATTTAAGAAAACCTTTCAGATCATATAAGAAATGAGGATATTAACGGGTAAGGTTTAAGTAAATCTGGATTGGTAAGTGATCTTCATCTCTCCTTCCTTAGAGAAAACCATAGCCATTTTATATGTATATTCAGACATCATTTTACTCTGATCTATACTAAGAAGAACATTTCTGTAGATCGTGGTCGCCGAGATCTTCTTCTGCTCCTCGCTTATCATAACTTTAAATTCTTTTTGCAGCTCTTCTTTTTTCTTCTTAACATCCTCCTTTTTCTCCTCTACTTTCTTCAGCTTTACCAATAATTCTTTCAGCTGTTTTGTTTTTGCTTCAGGAAATTTAGGAAGTTTCTTTTTAAGAAGTTCAATAAATTCTATCTCTTTTATCAGACTCTGTGATGCTTTTTCAAGATATGCTTCATCTCTTTCTATAATAAGCATCTTTTCGTATAATTCTCCTCCGACACGCCCCCCAACCTTAACATCCGTACGCAGATAACTTGCAGAACCGATAGTTTTTGCTTCTATTGATTTCTCAGCATAAAGTTTTCCGCCGATTATCGATCCTCTGCCCTCTGTTGCTTTTATACTGTTTTCAGCGCTGACTATCGAATTCATAATATATTCGCCAACTGTAACATCATTTCCCACTTCAACAGTAGCCTCATTAATGAATTCAGCCCTGACATCCTTTGCTGCGATCAGTTTGGCTTTTTCCTGACCGACAACACCGCGGCTTATGACTATGTTTCCTTTCGATGAGATAATTTCAGCGCCTTCAACAACACCCCTGATCCTGATATCACCTTCCGTCTTAACCTTAAATCCGGTTAAAACATCCCCTGATACCGCCACATCTCCGGTAAATTCAATATTTCCGGTTGAATAATCAACATCACCGTGAATTGCCAGAATGTTCTCTACGCTTAATCTGTCTTTTTGATGGACGATCCTGCCGCTTAAAGAAGCATACAAGGATAGTCCGTCCTGAGAAATATATGTATTTTTCCCCTGAGGCAGATTTTTATCTTTTCCGGTTGAATCTATAACCTCACCCAGGACATTCATTCCGTCCTGACCTTTTGTGGCAGGAATCTTTACAGCAAGCAATTGGTCTTTTTCAACTGTTCTGAGCATACTGATCTGATGAAAATCAACGCTGCCGTCATCCTTCACCAAAGGTTCTGTGCTGATATCGGTATCAACTTCAACTACTATCTGCGCTTCTTCACCGATCATTGCTTCTTCGCCTCTGGCTATTATCTCTTTCTCAACAAATATTCTATTTCTGATTATCTGTTTTATCTTTTCATAATCAACGTTATAGGTCACTCCCGATTCATATATCTTATGAAGGAGATCCCGTTCCGTGATTTCCACAGTATCAGTTGAGGGAAAGGTTACATCCAGGTAAGCTTCAAGAGCGTCTTTAGACACTGTAATCCGTATATAGTCATTTTTCTCTGATGAATATTCAACTAATGTATCAGCAATTTTAACAGGTTTCTTTAAGGTCTTCTTATATTGTTTGATAATATCATCATAAGGAGCCTCAAGTACTCCTATCTGAAGTAACTTCTGTTCAAGAGTAGAAGAATCAAAACCATCCACATGTTCTGCATTGAAGACAAAAACACCCTCGTCTTCAATTTTCAAACCTAACTTTTCCAGTTCTTCTTTGTCAACGTAGCTCATAAATGTATTATCTTGTTACCTATATAAGATTTATTAAATTAATGCAGGAAATCCGATCAGAAACTATTTTTGTTCTTCTGAACTTTCATCTTCTACAGAGTTTTGAGTTTCGTCCTGTACCACATCCTGTGTTTCATCCTTTACCGGATCAGGAGTTTCATCCTGTTCCTCGTTAGGACCATCAACGCCAGCCTGGTCTTCTACGATTTTTTCATCTTCACCAGTTTTTTCTGTTTCAACAGACGTTACAGGCAAACCTTCGACGAATTCGGCATTTTCCTCTTCACCTTCTTCTGGTGTTTCATTGACCACTTGTTCCATTTCAGATTGATCTTTTGAAACCGACACCTCTAAGTTACCTGTTTCAAGATCGGCATCCAAAGGATCATCAACAGGTTTTTCCGAATAATCCAGCTGGATCTTTGCTGTTTTCCCGCAAGCACACTCAATATCAATACTATCGATCACATTATCTTTTTTATAGACCTTTATAGTAAAAGATTCACCTTCAATGGTATCCTTTTGACCCAATAATTCCTGTGAATCTTCAACTGTAATATCTTCATCCGGGATCAATCTCTCTAAAGATCCCTCATTATCAATACTTTCGGGATCTGTGGCACTGATGTCGAGTAAATCAATAAAATTATCGTTTGCCATAATGAATTTCTAAAAATGCCTAGATAATGAATTTATATTAAATTTAAAATAAAGTCAAGGGAAATAAATCCCTTAATTTATATACTGTTTGCATTCTATTATCGTCAATTATTAATAAAATTGTTATTATTTCGGATTATTTTAATTATCCCCTGTTTCACCTCTGGTGAATGATCTTTCTAATTTAAACATAATGTATGCAATATTTGCTCCTTAAGACATAAAAAAAGCCTCCCGGATGAGGAGGCTTTTTTTTCAACAAAAACTGTTATCTACCGGTGATATACTGCTTAACCGTTTCATTCAGCGGACAATCGTTCTCAAAATCCCAGAATGTAGTTTGATAAAGCCGGGACAATGCTGCAAGATAGTCTATTCTTGCATTAAGAATGTTCAACTGTGCAGATTTTAGTCTCTGGTTGGATATGTCAAGATCGTTGGTGGAGATATCCCCGAGATTGAATTTCTCAAGATTGATATCATAGGTTCTCTGTGCAAGCTCAACGTTACCGCTCTGCAGTTCGATCCTCACCCTTGCATTATTAAGGTCTTCAAGGTTTTGCTGCACCGAGATATCAAGCTGTTCTATAGCATAATCCATGGCTTTTTCCGAAAGCTCAAGCTGCAGTTCGGATCTCTGTGTTCTGATCTTTCTTCTCCCTGAATCCCATATCGGAATGTTAAGACTAAGACCGAGGGAATTTGTTTGTGTAAAATCCTTAAAAAGTTCATCAGTCCAACTCCAATCTCCCCTCCAGAATTCGGCAAAAGGATCTGACTCATTCAAACCGTAAGATCCTGAAAGATTAGCCTGTATCTTATCCTGAGCCTGTGTTACCCTGATATTGTTTTTCTGGTCGATCAGACTGTTTCTTGATCGAAGCAAATTCAAACTGTTCTCAAGGGCTTTCTGTTTAGCAATCTCAGCATCGATATTAATAAACTGTATTTCAATACCTTCTTCTGCAGGTACATCTATCTCCTGATCCTGTTCCAGTCCGATAAGTCTTTTAAAGTTATCCTTTGCCTTACTGTAATTGAGTTTTTGCTGTTCAAAAGAGTTTTCGGCATTCTTGAAAGTCAGCTCATTCTCCATCATCTGAACTTCAGCAAGTATACCGGCAGCATATTTATTCTGTGCTGTTTCAAAATTAAATCTTGAATTTTCAAAATCCTTTTCATCGATCTCGAGGTTTCTTTTACTCCGAACCAGACCATAATACGCTGATAAAACATCCCCCCATATACCGTTTTCTGTTCCTTCATAAGATTTTTCTGCATAATCAAAATCACGCATACTGCTTTCAAATTCCATCATTTTAGTATTCGGCTGAAAAAGAGGCTGTGTCAACCTTAACCTGAAAGAATCAGTCCATCTGTGTGTTTCAGTGATTTTGCCATTGTTTTCAGAATACTGATTTGAAGTAGTGTATCCTGCTGTCAGTGAAAGGTCACTGTTCGTCCATCTCAACGGCTGTGTGATACTAAGGTTTGCATTTGTTGAAATGGTTTTATCGTTCCTGTAGACATTTCCAGTTGGTGTAGGTATTTCACGGATACTCTGATTATAAGATGGTAGGTTAAATGATAACCTGGTACTCGTTTTCTGGTTTGCCAGGCTTAACTGGCGCCCGAGATCGCTGATCTCAAAATTAGTTCTGCTTGTTTTGATATTATAACTCTGTGTTAACGCTATCTGCAGCGCATCTTCAAGTGTCAATACCATTACATCCTGGCCAATACCATCCGCCGGTATGGCAAAAAGAAAGGCAAACACCATTATAAGGTTCAAATAAGCCGCCTTCGACTTCAACAACTTCGCTTTCAACATTTCAAAACTCCTTTGATATTTTCTGTTCAATATTTATATTTATAATTGATCTTTATCAGCAAATTTCAAATTTTAAGAGTATTTCAGTTTGTTTGACAAATTATATACAATTAAGTTTGTTTTTTGTTCAATTTGAGTCAAATATTAGCAGAATTATTACAAAATATTAATTTTTATACACTTTTCAGCCATTTTTATAGAATAAGACTAAAATAGTAGTATAAAAGTTCTAATTTCTTTTATCCTGCGGATTTAAATTTAAAGGAATGAACCGAACCGCATCAGCATATAACCATCCATCCGCCTCATCTGATAAAACAACAGCAGCATTTTCCCCCATTTCAAAATAATAGCTGCCGAGGCTGTTCCATCCTGCCGGGAGGAAATGCCATTCTAAAGAGACACTTTCTATACCCCCGCTATGATGAACAGAATAATTATACCTTGTTGCAGAATTCCTTGTAAATGAGTTTGATTCCCCCTTCCCCTTAAAGAGGAAAACCTGCACATCATAAAGTCCTGACTCAGGCATTTCAGTTTCCCAAGTTGCAGGGATACTTCCCGATCCTTTTCTTTTTTCCCTGTAAGTTACCTTATACTTTCCGAAAGCATCATCATCAAGCCTTATTCTCCATACCTCCCTTACTTCTGATGGTCTTAAGAACTTCCGTTCCTGCTCACGAAAAGCAGAAAAACCCGGATCGAGGTCATCAACAATAATTCCTTCAACCTCCAGGTTGTCGGTAATAATCTCTTTTATACCGTCCCAGGCTGTAACCTTTTCAAAATCCTCAGGAACCTGCAGTCTTTCTCTAATAGCACTCTGATTCTGTGAGAAAATCGGATCGATAATGATCTCTGTAGGAACATCTTCCGTTATAAATCCGAACATCAGTTCCTGTTTTCCATTTATTCTGCTTTTCTTTGTTATTTCATCATTCTTGGTCTTTAAACTGACCTTCAAAAATCCCTCATAATTTTCACCATTTTTTATTTTCAGATCAACCACATACTGAACACCCTTTTCTCCGCCTTTTGTTTTAAAAACTTCGAGGTTGGTGACCTTGTAACCCGGAAACGCATTTCCAAATAACCAGCTGTCAAAAAACCAGTCCAGGGATTCACCTGATACTTCTTCACAGACCTTCTTGAAATCAAGGATCGAGGCATCTTTGTAACTGTACTCCTGCACAAATTTATTAAGTATCCGTTTGTATTTTTCCGGTGTGATGATCTCTCTTAAAACCTTGTTTATTTTTTCCCCTTTCACCATCATCAGAACATGAAAATTATTATTATTCAGATCGGGTTCGATCTCTGTCAGGGAGGTCGATCTTATCAACTGATACAATGTGTCTACGGGCACTCCGTAATCTCTCTCAAACTCCATAACTTCCCATTCCACACCTTCAATTACAAAATACGGATCGCTGCGGTTTGTTACAAAGAACTTTATTTCCTCATTTATCAGATTCTGCAGATAATTATCAAAATAATACTCAAAAACGGGGTACGGGGAATCAACAAAATTCAGTCTCTGTGACCAGAAACTTGACATTGGGGCCGGTATTAGATTTTCCTCCATTACGCGTTCGAACATTCTTACTTTATTCTTGAAGATCTTATTAACAATAATATCGACAAACATATCTTTTTTTATGTCAGCATCACTTTTTTTCTCACCTTTTCTATCAGCATTGTTTTTTGCTCTCTCGAACTTCTCCTCATAAGAACCTGCCACATTATATTCCGGAACAAAAATAATTCCGGCCTGCGCGGATTCATCAGACATCAATCCGTTAAAAGCATAGTATTGAAATGTTAATGGTATCTCAATATAAGACAGACTTGAATATGGATAATCCAGTCCTGTTAATTCTTCAATACCCCGGAAAATATCTTCTACTATCGGTTTGATCTCTCCTGTGACTTCAGAGAAAAACTCAGCAATTACCTGATGTTTTTCACTTAAAACCAGGTTGATATTTATTCCGCTTATATCAGTCGAGTACATCCGATATCTTCCTGTAACCAGAGGGATGCTTTTAATTGGAATATCCGTACCGTATGTAAATACTTTTCTGCCCTGTGAACTTGTTGAGTCTATTCCGATAAGATCCACCGGCGCTACAGCAGTCAGGTCTTCCGGAAGATCAAATGTCCATTTTCCTGTAAAAAACTGTACAGGGAATTTTTCAGGATACATATAGGCATATGGATTCCCCAGCTGCGGATACCATAAACTTTCCTTCAATAGATACCCAAAATCTCTTGTTAATATCGACGATTCATTTTCAAATGTTGCTATAGGGACCATAATACCGTTATTTGGTTTATTTATCACACCCGGATCAATGTCACTTCTGTTCAGGTAAAGTATCCTTTTATCAATATCCCCCTGAAATTCAAAAATGATCTGCCGTTTTTCACCTTCGGAGAACGGTTTGTCCAGTTTAACGGATATTTCGATGTCATTTCTTGAATAGTTCAGGTTATTCCCGTTACCACCTGAAATTTTCCTGATCTCAAGGCCTGGATTCAAAGAAAACTGAATTTCGTTATAATCAAGATCAGATTTTGCCTCAAGTTCGATCTTCGAGACACCCAAGACAGGAATACCATCACTGTAAAACTTATAATCAAGATCGTAATTTCTGATATAATAATTACTGTCGGATTCTTTATTAAATGAAATAGTGATTATATCGTGTTTTTCATTTTTACGTTCGGCTTCTGCGATCCAGGAAGAATAGAATATAAATAATGCCCCGGCAAGACACCCCAGGCCGCCGAATGAGGTCAGGTTAGCATAAAACTTTGACTGGTGCAGCCTCGGATAAAATAACACTACTGTCAGGCTAAAGAAGAAAACTCCTAAAAGAACGTAGAAGATCCTCTGTTTTATAAATATTGCCTCATTCAGTATATCAACAAGATCAGAGGGAAATAACGGAAGAAAAAATCCCACATAATCTGTAAATATCCATAGCTGATTTAAAGTGAAAGCATGGTCTCTGGATAAAAGGAACATACCAATGGTATAAGCCATAACAAGTGTAAAAACAGCAGCGGTATTTCTTATCAACGAAGATATGAATATAATAAATGCTGTTGAATAAAAAAGTGCCGGTATATACAGCAGAGCAAAATATTTGAAATAAAGATCAAGTGACCATGACCAGTTGACAAGCCTGTTGACTAAAGACAGAATAAGAACAACAGATGATGTAAGTAGAATTAATGGAATAACAATACCAAGAAATTTTCCCAAAATATATTCAAGGTTTGTCATAGATTTGGTATTCATGACTTCATTGACCTGGTATCTGCTGTCTTTCTCGCGGAAATCCCCTGAAAGAAAAATTACGATCAGTATCTGGAAAATATTGAAATAATAGAACAATACATAAGGTCCTGTGCCTTCAAGGCCTGCCGCTCCGAATTCAACTCCGAACCTTTTTGAAATTATAAAATACACATTAAAAATTATCGGTAATATGGCAGATAGGATTGCCAATATCCAGAACTTCCAGGTCCTGACAAGCATCAGTGATTCATATTTTGCTATAGTAAAAAGATATTTCATATTATTAGATCAGTTAAGCATTTATAAGAATTTCATCTTCATGTAATTTTGTACCTGTCTGAATCTCCATAAAGTAAATATAAGCATCTTCCAGGTTAGGTTCAGCAGGAACTGCCGAAAACCCGTTGACTTCATCAGATACCACCCTGACTTCAACACATTCCGGCTGCATGATCATGGACAAGACACTGACATTTTCCTTCAGCAATCCCAGTTCATCGTGTCCTATCTTTAGTATCCATGTTTTTCCCCGGGCGTTATCTATCAGATTAGCCGGTTTATCATGATAGACTATTTCACCTTCGTGCAGAATTGCCAGGTCATTACAAGTACTTGATATATCATTAACAATATGTGTAGATAAAACAATAGTGACATGGCCGCTTAATTCCGACAGCAGATTCCTGAACCTGATCCTCTCTTCCGGATCGAGACCTGTAGTCGGTTCATCAACGATCAGAAGCTTTGGAGAATTTACCAGAGCCTGTGCGATCCCGAGCCTGCGCACCATTCCTCCTGAGAACGTCTTTACTTTTCTGTCCTTCAAATCCTGCAGATTAGTCAGGGACATTATCCAGTCGACGACTTTTTTCCTGTGCTTTTTATCTTTCATCCCGTTGAGTTTTGCAATATAATGGAGAAATTCCTGCGCATACAATGTCGGGAAAACCCCGAATTCCTGCGGCAGGTATCCTAACGAACGCCTGATTTTCTCCCGATCCTTTGAGAAATCATGGCCAAAAACAGATATTTTACCTGATGTAGGCATTGACAGTGTTGCCAGTATCTTCATCAATGTAGTTTTCCCTGCCCCATTTGGTCCCAACAGACCAAACATACCATTCTCTATCGACAGTGAAATATCTTTAAGTGCGGCAAATTTAGATTTCCCTTTGCCGTAGACTTTCCATATGTTATTTATTTCAATGGTACTGTTCATAGTCAATATTATTATAAGATATTATTTGTTTTAGGTTTACGGTATTAAAAAACCAATGTTTCGAATTACATAAAAATGATCATTTCTGATAATATTATGTTAAGTCGCGGAAAGGATATTATGGAAGAATTTCCACTTTTAATAATGTACCGTTACGACCACCTACCATACCTGTTTCATAATTTATAAAGAAAACGGAAATATAATCTTCTAAAATTCCGGTTTCAAGCTTATACCAGCTGCTTCCTCCATCAGTAGTATAAAGAAATAATCCATTATTGCCGACCGCCCAGCCTTTTGTATTATCAATAAAGAAAACATCATTAATTTTCAAATCACTGATACTGGATAATTCATCCCAGGTCTTCCCTGAATTTCCTGTCTTCCAGATACCGTTTTCTTTACCGACCGCCCAGCCGAGATCTTTATCTAAGAAAAATAATCTAACATAAGCAGGCTTTATTTCAGAATCGCTTTCTATCCAGTTCAATCCCCTGTCATTTGTAAACAGAACTTTATCTTCCACAAGCAAAATACCATAATTATTACCCGGAAAACAGATATCATGCAAGACTTTTTTTGTGACAAATCCCTCTTTCCAGGTAATTCCCGCATCATCAGTATATATAACAGCATTATTATTATCCGTCATGCTGTTCCCTAAAATAAAACCGGAATTATTATCTGAAAATTCTATAGACTTCAGGTCAAGATTATCTTCAGATACAACAGATGAACTCCAGGATCTCCCGTCGTTATCAGATCTTAGAGTCCTGCTTTCGTCACATGTAACAAAAATACTATTATCAAAATATTCAATTCTGTTCAGTTTAGTACCGTCAGGCTGTCTGGTCCTTTCCCATATATCACCCATGTCTCCGGTAATATATATTGAACCCATACTTCCGATAATAATGATGGAACTGTCATTATAAGCACAGATATCACAGAAATCTTCATCAGAAACCAGATCAATTTTCCAGAAACTATAATCTGTAGATTCTTTATTGAATTTACAGTAAAAACAATAAGCAATCAGAATAGTAAATACACCTAAAAGAATATGTTTAAAACTTGATCTCAGTTTATTTCTCCTGCTTAATATAAAGACGTATAAATTGCGATTTATATTTCACTTACTTTTTTATTTAAAGTTCCTGACGACATCTTGCCATAGTATATATTGGGAAAAAATAGATAATTATGATCAATTTGAACATTAAGATGTTAATGTACCAACCTTTTACCAAATAAACTCTTGACATAAATAATATACATTTGTATATTATTAATATACTTAAGTATACTATTGTGCATTATATAATTTCATCGGTTTATATATAAACCAGAATATTAAGAGTATCTTATTAACATTTAATCCACATAATTATCAACATGTTGTGGATAACAAATATATAAACAACAACATATTGGATATTTTTCGATTTTTCTCTTGACAATTGGCTGTGTTTAGAATATATTGTAATGCCCCGTTAATATGTAGATTTATCCTCCCAAAAAACAGTGAAAATTAGGAGAGTTTATTATGCCCAAAGATTCTGATGAAAACATGATTCAATTTGATTCAGATGAGAAAGAAACTACAAAAAAACCACGAGCACGGAAGAAGAAAAATGATCAGACTCCGGGACCGGTTAGAGAGATACTTGAAATTTCTAAAAAATCAACTAAATCAACAGA
Organism: Candidatus Zhuqueibacterota bacterium; assembly: GCA_042564455.1. Lineage (GTDB taxonomy): Bacteria > SM23-31 > SM23-31 > SM23-31 > SM23-31 > JBHPLC01. The sequence goes on from JBHPLC010000003.1 coordinate 31,042, forward strand.
TATAGAAGCAAATGATAATAATATAATTTCTGATGAGCCTGTTCCTAAGGTTCTGGAACTTACGGAAAACTCCAAAAAAGTATTAGAAAAGAGATATTTATTAAAGGATGATACAGGGGAAATCATTGAAACTCATGAGGAAATGTTCAGAAGAGTTGCAAAATGCGCTGCAGAAGCTGAAAAAGAATATGATCCGGATTATAATGCAAAGAACCTTGAAGATAAATTCTACGGAATGATCGCAAGGCTGGAGTTCATGCCAAACTCACCTACTCTGATGAATGCAGGGAAAGACCAGGGACAGCTTTCAGCCTGTTTTGTTTTGCCGGTTGAAGATTCCATGGAAGGCATTTTTGATTCCATAAAAAATGCTGCTTTGATCCACAAGACCGGCGGCGGTACCGGTTTTGCATTTTCCAGATTGCGCCCTAAGAATGATGTAGTGCTGTCAACTCACGGAGTTGCCAGCGGCCCGGTATCATTTATGAGAGTATTTGATTCTGCCACAGAGGCTGTAAAACAGGGTGGTACCAGAAGAGGTGCAAACATGGGGATATTAAGGATAGACCATCCGGATATCCTTGAGTTCATTACCTGTAAGTTTGACAATAACAGAGTTAATAATTTTAATATTTCTGTTGCACTCACGGAAGACTTTATGGATAAAGTCGAAAATGACGGAGAGTATGATCTGATCAGTCCCAGAAGCAAGAAAGTGATCAATACATTAAGTGCAGGCAGGATTTTCGATCTTATAGTAAATATGGCCTGGAAGAATGGTGATCCGGGGATAATCTTTCTTGACAGGATCAATAAGGACAATCCCACTCCGGAAGTTGGAGAAATAGAAAGCACAAATCCATGCGGGGAACAACCTCTTCTGCCTTTTGAAGCATGTAATCTTGGTTCTTTAAATCTCCATAAAATGCTGCAGAGAAAAAACGGCAAATGCAAAATAGACTATGACAAACTGAGAAAAACAGTCCATAACTGTATCCATTTTCTTGATAATATTATAGATGCCAATTATTACCCGTTACCAGAGATTGATACAATGGTGAAAGAAAACAGAAAAATTGGTCTCGGGATCATGGGATTTGCCGATATGCTGATCGAACTTGAGATACCTTACGACTCAAAAGAGGCTTTGGAGATCGGTGAAGAAGTAATGAGCTTTATCAATAAAGAGTCAAAAGTAAAATCCATGGAGCTTGCTCAGAAAAAAGGAGCATTCCCTAACTTTGAGAATTCAATCTATGGTAAAACAGGTCTTCCTCAAATAAGAAATGCTACAAATACTACAATAGCGCCGACCGGTACAATAAGCATTATATCCAACTGTTCGAGCGGAATAGAACCGATTTTTGCAGTATCATATTACAGAAATGTTATGGATAACGAAATCTTAGTGGAAGTAAATCCGTTGTTTGAAAGAATAGCAAAAGAATGCGGTTTTTACAGTGAAGAGCTAATGAAGAAAATCGCAGAACACGGTACAGTTCAGGATATTGAAGAGGTGCCTGAAGAAATAAGGAAATTATTTGTTACTGCTCATGATATTTCTCCTGAAGCTCATATTAGAATGCAGGCTGCATTCCAGAAACACTGCGATAACGCTGTTTCGAAAACCGTTAATTTTTCTAATGATTGCACAGCGGATGACATCTCAAAAGTATATAAATTGGCATACGAATTGGGATGTAAGGGGGTCACGGTTTACCGGGACCGCTGCAGAGAAACACAGGTTTTAAATATAGCACATAAAGAGGAAGAAAAACCAATTGAGGTTGAATCAGGTAAGACTTTTGATCGCCAGGAGACTGTCAGAGATGAAGAGTCAAAAATTATTCCCCGTAAGAGGGGAAAGATCACCTATGGGGCAACTGAGAAAATTGTGACCAGCGATGGTACACTTTATGTCACTATCAATCAGGATGAATTCGGTTTATGCGAGGTATTTACTAATATTGGCAAACATGGAAGTGACGCCGCGGCATGGTCGGAGGCTGTAGGTAGATTGATCTCATTATGTCTGCGTTCAGGGGTTTCATTGAGATCGATCGTTAAACAGCTGCGCGGTATTACCAGCAGACCCATCTGGCAGGATGGAATTCAAATCTTATCGGTACCCGATGCCATCGGAAGAGCTCTTTCAAGATATGTAAATGATGAAGGAATAGAAATTAAGATCCCGATCTCTACCGGCCAGAATGCAGCGCAGGAAGTTTTGGAAGAGCACTCATTTACTATTGATCAAAAAACAGAATTTTCCTCCTGTCCGGATTGCGGAAGCCCTGTAGAACATGAAGGTGGATGTATGGTTTGCAGAAGTTGCGGTTTTTCCAGATGCGGTTAAAAAAAGTTTTACCGAAAAACCCTTCCAGAAATGGAAGGGTTTTTTTATACTCTATTTTCTGACAGCTCTTTTATGATTATTAAAGAACTCTACAATCTCATCAAGATACGGTACAACAATATTCATATGATTTCCCCCTTTTATCTCATAATATTCAACCTCAATACCTAATCTTTTGGCTGTTTCAACCATTTGTCTTGAGCTTTCAACGGATACTGTTGGATCTGCATCACCATGAACTACTATCTCCGGAACATGCAGGATATTATTCAATATTAATGGAGATCCCCCTCCTGCGATCGGTGCTATGGCAGCAAACATTTCCGGTTTCTCCGATGCCAGATACCAAGAACCGTAACCTCCCATTGAATGACCCATCAGATACATTCTATCCTGATCTACATTATAATCCTTTAACACCCGGTCTATTACATAAAATACATCATTCTGACCATAACCGTCATATGGTTTTGGCCTACTCCCAAAAGACACACCATAAAAACCGTCTTTTCTATATCCTAAAGGCCCCACAACAATATATCCATGTTCTTCCGCCAGTTCAATTAACCTGCCCCCGTATGACGTAAAAAAACTGCTTTCATCAGCACCCAATCCATGCAATGCAACAATTACAGGATACTGTTTATTATCATCATAATCGGAAGGAACAAACACACGGTATGGCAGCAGTTCACCCGTCTCCGGAAAAACATAAGCCAGTTGGAAATTTCCTGATCGTCCCTTAACAGGATTTCTTCCTTCTAAAATGCTTTCCAGAAGATCCAATGTATTTTCCATTTTGTCATTGATATTAATAGGTCTTCTGTCCGGGGCTTTATCCAATAATTGCAGCGTATAATTTGCTGTCGGCAGTAAATCTATCAGATCTTCTCTTTTTCCAATCCACATTTTATCTGCCCTGGAGATTAAATTTTCAAGTTTAGTTATTTTTGAATCAAGACCAGGGATTAATGTTAGAAAAACTGACTTTCGTGTGATCTCATTGCCATCAGAATCAATAAAAACCGATCTTAACTCAAAATAGCCATTAACAAAATTTGCGAAACTTAAAGTAATATCTGATGGTTCATCCGTAAAAACCGGAGGTAGATCTACATCACTCTGACTAAAATTCATTTTTTCTTCATTTCTTCCCGTCCTCTTGAACAGGGATATAACTACCTTTGCCTGACCTCCAAGTTTCAGATCGGGTTCGGTTTTCTGAGAAAATAAAAGCTTTGTACTGTTAATGGGATCGATATAGTACCTTTCAGGTGTTACTTTTATTGAGTATTCAAATGCTTTTTCTTTTGTCCAATTGCCTCCCCTTACCAAAAATGTACCTTTCTGATACAGAAACTCTGCTTTTGCCAGATCATTTTCAGATACTGCCTGTACAGCTTCCTTTTCCAGCTCTTCCAGAGTAGATTTTAAAGCCCCTTCTGGAGGATTCTGAGTTTTAGCAGTATTATAAGATACTCTTATAAGTGAAAGGTTGTCCTGAGCATGAATTACCGAAGAAAAAATAAATACAAAAAGGACACAAAGAACAATTGTAAATTTTCTCATATTCTTCATCCTCATATTTAATATTTATCAAAAAACTGCGGAAGTATCAACAATTACTGTTGTTGTGTCAGCATATAAAAGAGAATCATCAAGAAGAATTTTTGGAACGGATGCAAATGGAGAGACATTAGTCTGAACAATCCAGGAATTAGGATATTGTCTTTTGAGGTTACTTTCCATATATGCTTCTGCATCCTCGCGGTTTATAAAGTTTCCTACACGTATTTTAAAATACGGTGCATCCAGTATCTTATAAACAGGCTGGTCCATAACTGTTGTGATAGCATTCATGTATGCTTCTTCCGCTACACCTGACAGTGGAGACATAAATATCTGAATCCTGAATCCGGGAGCAGTTATGGTACTGTCATAGAGGGCGCTGTCATATGTTTCATATATATTAAATGCCTTTATTTCGCTGGTTATAACTTTCTTATAATCCTCGAAAGAAGGCTTTGAAATAATGAAAGTATCAGGAAAGATATTTGGATTAAATAATTCCCGGTTTGCAAGTTCATCTTCTGTGGGACCCGTGTTGACAGCTTCCTGTTTCATTTTTCCGGAACCGCTGCAGAAAACCAATAGAGGTATAATTATTATTAGAACGATCTTCATAAGACTTAAATTTTTTCTGAATTTTTAATGTAATAATTTCACTGATGAACTGCAACCTGTAAATACAATAAATGCCGAACAGAATTGAAACGCTTCAACCAGTCAATTTGTTTCAAATTAATACGAAGAAAATAGTTTCCCCCATTTTGTATCTTTAAACTTTCTTACTATTTTCTTCCCCTTTACCGGATACCAATAATAATCATGATAAAATGATGAAGCAAATACAAACAAGTATACCAGAGGTGTATGAAAAAACAGCTTTTGCAATATCTTTATCGGGCTGAACCAGAGAACATCCCCTACCATTGATGCCAGGTTGTCACCAACAGAAAATTTAAAATTTACATTTGAGATATCCTCTCCGACAATCTCGATGTCTCTTGGATCACCTACTCCAAGTCCTGCTTCATGAGCTAAATTAATGTATTTGATCTTCATTGGATTAAATCCCATCATCTTAGCAGCAACCGCATCTATTGCCACCTGATCAGCTCCGGCAAGCATATAGTCTTTTTCGACCGGCACTAATGTTCTTGGGCCCGGGCCGTTCCCGCAGATTGTACCATCCATTATTGCAAAGATACCACTGTGAATTTCTTTTTGAATATGAAGAAGGTCAACAAGTGTTTCATGGATAACGCTGTGAGTATAATGCCTTTTAGTATTCAGCAGACCACCAAAAGCATTCTTCATAGCTCCTGTGGTTGTTGTATATATGTGAGTCTTCACTGTCGGTAAATGAATGATATTTTTCCCAATAAAATACTCAGGGATCCTTATGCCTTCCGGGAATATCTTATCCAGTACCAGCATTTTTGATTGCGGTTTGTAGATCTCCCACGTAATATCCTCTTTTTTAAAATTGTACAACCTGGGAATATCATATTTATCAAAAACCGGATTGAATTTATTAAGCTTTTCACCTTTAGGAGAATCTGTTACGACCGTCTCATTCTCTACGGCGACAATATCATCTATACCAATATTCTTAAGCCTTTTTATGGTACCTTCCAACTGCCACGGGGTGGTGTTTGCAGAAGGGTAGAATAAATGCCAGGATATATTTGTCTTTAATATTGTCTTAGAATCTTTTTTCAGGAATTCCTTGTCCCCGGCAAGGTCACATAATTTATCAATATCCTGTAAAACAGTTTCAGGTTTTGTTTTAATCACCGCTACTTTTGATCTTTGCATAGTATTTCTTTATATAATTCTCAGTAAATAATGATAATTATTGTTATAAAATATAGAAATATATTTATCAGTGTGTGTCTATCTTTCAGCAGAACCAATTCCGGACTTTCCACAAGATCTGTTTTCCTTATTAAATAAAGGTATCTGAATATACCGTATATAACAAACGGAATTGTAAATATCAGGTTTCTTGTGCCGAATTTTTCAATTGTTAATGAATCTACGGTATAAAGTGTGTAGCCTATCAATGCACAGGACGCTGAGATACCTATCAGCTGGAATAACAGATCAGGACTGTAATCTTTCAGGTTTTTCCGTGTAATACCTTCTCCGTTGACAGATCTGTGAAGTTCATTCAACCTCTTGCACAAAGCCAAAAATAAAGACAGAAATATTGTACATACAAGCAGCCAGTTTGAGATCTCAACATTAATAATTATTGTTCCTGCTATTGCCCTGATAACAAAACCGGTAGAAATTATCAATACATCAAGTATAACTATATGCTTCAGTTTTATTGAATACGAAAGTGACAGAATTACATAAAACAGGCTTATCAGACCAAAACTATTACTTTTGAAAAATGCTGCTGCAAGTCCTGCAGAGATCAGCACTAACGCATATATAAGAGCAGAGACAGGTTTTATTTCACCTTTTGCAAGGGGCCTTGCAGATTTTTTGGGATGTTTCCGGTCAAAATCAAGATCAAGGAGATCATTAATAATATAACCGCCGCTTGACAGCATACAGAATATCGTGAATCCGAATAATGATGTCAAACTGTAATCAAGTATTAAAAAGTTTTTCGAAAATACCAGACCGGCAAAAAGAAGTATATTCTTGGTCCATTGATTCGGTCTTAATATTTTTACATAAGCATTCATATTGATCTTAATAATTTATACCTATTGAAGTAAAGAATTTCAAACCTTTCAGATTCCTTCCGGGTATATTCTGTATTGTAAAATTCGAACCTTTCATATATTCAAATTCACCTCTGAAGAACATATTACGAAACAATTCATAGGAAAATTCAAGTTTCACTGTATGGATTTTCTCAACATCACCTTCCAGAAATCTTATTTCGCTATCACTGTGGAGCATCCATGGTTCATCGATATTTCCGCCGACAAATTCACCCTCAGGATTCTTACCATGCCTGATATAAGAATACTCAATATCCACATACAGTTCCTTTGAAAAATAATGGTCGATCCCTAAGTATATCTCGTCAGAATTAGGCGGAAGATAATGCCCCAGACCCGTATCATAATGTTTATATACATTTATTTTATAAGTATGAGTATAAACAAATGGTTTTATCCGGGTGTATTCCAGTCTGAGAGAAGTATCTTTGATATTAAACGGATCTGTCAGATGAAGCCCGCCTATATAGGCGAATTTATTGCCTATCCAGTTAGTGCCAAGTCTTTCAAGGTAAATGTCATCCATCAGGAACTCACCGTAAAACCTCAGGCCATTTTTTACGGAATAATTGATATCCGCACCCATAAGGGCATTATCCTGATCACCCAGATAATGTTCCGCTGAACGCAGGAACATTAATGGATTCAGGTATGCGATCTCCACACCTCTCTGTCCATATATCACAGCTTCCTGAAAACCAAGATTTAACTTCTCCAACAGGTTCAATTCCAGCCTGTGAGCGGCAATATATTTCTGAGAGTATTTATTTTTGCTGCCGGCTTCTTCATCAAACCTCTGTTCAACAAGTCTTGGAAACTGCTGAAGATATCCGAATACATGGGCAAAATTAAATTTCCAGAATCGTGTTTTCAGTTTTACCAGGTCATATGAAGTTGCATTATCCGACAGCATCAAACTTCCCCTGTAGCCCGGTCCCCATTTATTAAGGTTTTTTCCGAATTCCAGCTCAAACGGGGCAATATTATATACGATATAGGCAATGGTCTCATCATGGTATTGATGATCTCCCATGTTATTGATCCATCCCAAACCGGGAGCTGTCTGGTCTCTCCCAACTCTATACTTTCTATTTCCCCACTCTTTTGTATTTCTTGCATCAATAAAGAAACCTAAGTTTTCCCCCAGGTTTCCCCTTACCTGAATACCTGTAGTGTATCGGTTAATCCTGTCCTTCGATGAGATGGAATCCAGGTCATTTATTCTAATATCCTGATGAGCGATGACATCAACGAATATGTTAAATTTATCCTTTTTAATCTCCAGAAGATTCCTGTAATTCCCGTAAAAAATATCCGGCAGACGACTTTTCGTAAAATCCACCCATCCCGGAATTGCAATATTACTTATGTTTATCGAAGGTTCTTTCTGATTGATCTCTTCAGCGAATTCCTGTTCATAATATGACAATAGTTCTTTTTCTGTTCCTGATAGTTGATCAATAAAATCATTATATGTCTGAATAAGGAAATCGGCAGTTTCCACTCTTGAATAAGGTTTTGTCCCCGTGGTAAAATTTTTCAGGAATCCTTTTGTCTGAAGTCTGTCGATGAATTTATAAACAGGATGATTCAACGGCACATATACAGATTGAGCGTATGATAAATTAATCTGCATGCTCAACAGGAAAATAACAATGAGGAATAACCGGTTTTTTATTATATTCTGCATATATATCGTATACGGATCAGTCTGTCTGATTAGCGCCGCTTTTTGCGGTCAGGTTGCTTGCATTAAGCAGTGAGTCAAAAGTACCCGCGTCCGTCCACCATCCGTCAAGGAATCTGTATTCGAGCTGGCCTTTTTCAATATAGGCATTGTTCACATCGGTAATTTCCAGTTCACCCCTGTCGGATGGTTTGAGTGTGCTTATGATATCAAATACCTGACTGTCATAAAAATACATACCGGTAACTGCATAATTTGATTTGGGTACTTTTGGTTTTTCTTCGATCTTTACTATTTTATCATTTTCAAAAACAGGGACACCAAACCGTTCGGGATATTCTACTTCTTTCAGCATGATCATTGCACCCTTTTCCTGTTTTTGAAAATCCCTGGCGGCACTTATTATATTTTTCTCTATGATATTGTCACCCAATATTACACAGAATTTATCATCGTCTGCAAAAAATTCAGCCAGTTTCAGAGCGTCTGCGATACCGCCGTGTCCCTTCTGATAACTATAATTTATGTGCTTTAAACCGAATTCTTCACCGTTTCCGAGAAGTCTCAGGAAATCTCCTGCATTATTCCCGCCTGTTATGACAAGAATGTCCCTGATATCAGCATTAACAAGGCATTCTATTGGGTAATAGATCATCGGTTTTTCATATACGGGGAGCAGATGTTTATTGGTAATTAATGTCAACGGGTAAAGTCTTTTACCCATTCCGCCTGCCAGGATCACACCTTTCATAACTATCCGGATTTAATTTAATTTTTTAAAATTATTATAACAAAACTACAATATACTGAATAATTTGTACATTTACACAAGAAAAATGCAAACGGAAGGTATAAATAAGTGATTGAGGATACCTGAAACTTCTGATTTATTTATTGTATTCCTGGATTTTATAAAGAATCTCTGATTACCCATTAAACTTCAATTTTGAGATATTTACAAGAATTACATTCTGTTAATATTTACCGTAAAATAAAAACCGGAAGTGTTTAACTTCCGGTTAAAAATTTGAACCTCGTGTTTTTATTTTAAGCAGACTCGATCAGTCTGTTTTTTCTTCCTTTGTATCTTCTGAAGGCTCTTTAGGTTTATCATCTTCTTTTTTCTCTTCAGCTGGCGGAGTCTCTTCCACTTCCATTTTATCTTCTTCAGGTTCAGGTTCTTTTACTTCTGCTTCAGGTTCCGGTTTCTCTTCTTTGGTTTTCTTTTGAGTTTCAGCCTTCTTGGTTTTTTTGGCTTTCGTCTTTTTTTGTTTTTCAGGTTCTTCTACAACTTCTTCCTCAACGGTTTCCTCTGCAGCCGCGGCTTCCTCCATACCCATTGCTTCAGCTTCAGCTTCTTTCTCATCTTTCTCTTTTTTCTCTTTGCGTTTCTTTCTTTCTTCTTCGCTTGCTTTTTTCTTCTTCTTGTAAGCCACTTCAAATCCGATGAGTTCAATATAAGCCATCTCAGCGGCGTCTGTACTTCTCTGGCCGATCTTTGTTATCCTGGTATAACCGCCGGGTCTGTCAGAGAATTTTGGTGCAATTTCATCAAAAAGCTCTTTAACAACACCTTTACGGTTAATAAGTTTTAATACATGTCTTCTTGCGTGAAGATCGCCTTTTTTTGCTTTAGTTATCAGTTTTTCAGCGTAACTTCTCAGCGGTTTGGCTTTTGCAAGAGTAGTCTTTATTTTCTTATAGATTATCAATGATGCAGCCAGATTTGCCATAAGAGCTTTTCGGTGGCTCGAAGTCCGTCCTAATTTTGGTGTAGTTTTTCTATGTCGCATTCTAATTCACTCTACTTTTAGTCTTCTTCATTCTTAACATATTTATCTATACTCATACCGAAATGCAGTCCTCTTTCTTCAAGTATCTTTGTCAATTCCGTAAGACTCTTTCTTCCGAAATTCCTGAATTTCAGCATTGTTTGTTCGTCTTTACTCACAAGATCACCAATAGTTTTAATATTGGCTGCTTTCAGACAATTATGAGACCTGACTGATAATTCGAGTTCATCAACACTCATTTTCAGCAGTTTCCTGATCCTCAGGACCTCTTCATCAACTTCAGGAGATTCATCATCTTCCGGCTCGACATCAAAGTTAATGAACAGATTGATATGATCTCTTAGGATCTTTCCTCCGAAAGTAAGAGCGTCATCAGGAGTTACACTCCCATCGGTCTCAATTTCCATGATCAGTTTTTCGTAATCTACCCTCTGCCCGACACGTGTTGGTTCAACATTGTATTTAACCGCTATTACCGGTGAATAGATTGAATCGATCGGAATAGTACCTATAGGCTGGTCCAGAGCTTTGTTTTCCTCTGATGCCACATAACCTCTTCCTCTTCCGATCCTTATTTCCAATCCGAAATCCGCATCTTCATCCATAACTGCGATTAGATGGTCCGGATTTAATATTTCAATAGCATCAGTAACTGCATTAATATCACGAGCGTAGAATTCCCCTGCTCCTTTAAAATTAAGGAATATCTTTTCGGGGCGTTTTTCTAATAGCTTTATTCTTACTTCTTTTAAATTAAGTATTAATTCTGAAACATCTTCTTTGACTCCCGGAATTGTCGAGAATTCGTGTAAAACTGAGTCAATTTTTATCGAAGTTATTGCTGCACCGGATAAAGACGACAGTAAAACTCTTCTGAGAGCATTCCCAATTGTCGTTCCGAAACCTCTTTCGAGCGGCTGAATAATGAAGCGCCCAAAGGTTGCGGAGTAAGAAGACTCATCTAAGTCGATAGCATCCGGCATTGTTAAGGTTGTGGCATTCATTCCACTTCTCCCTAAAAGTCAAAATGATCAATTTGATTATTTAGAATACAATTCAACAACCATCTGTTCCTGAACATTAACTGGGACTTCCGCTCTTTCAGGAATAGTTTCAAATGTTCCGGTAAGATTAGCTTTATCCAAAACCAACCATGGATAAGGTTTACTTTCCTTTATCCGTCTAATAGATTGATGAATCGCTTCAAGTTTTCGGCTTCTGTCTTTTACTTTGATCAGATCGCCAGGTACCACCAGATATGATGGTATGTCAATTACATGGTCATTTACAACAAAATGACGATGACGAACCAATTGTCTTGCCGCAGCTCTTGAAGGAGCAAAACCCAGTCGATAAACAACATTGTCCAGTCTTCTCTCAAGCATTTTGATCAAGTTTTCACCGGTAATGCCTTTTTCTCTTTCCGCTCTGTGGAAATAGTTGCGGAACTGTCTTTCGAGCAATCCGTACATCTGTCTTATCTTCTGTTTTTCACGAAGCTGAATACCGTAATCGGATATCTTAAATCTTCTGTTTTTTCCGTGCTGTCCGGGAGGATACCCCCGTCTTTCGAAAGAGCATTTATTAGTCGAACAACGTTGTCCTTTTAAAAAGAGTTTTTCACCTTCTCTACGACATATTTTGCAAACCGCATCAGTGTAACGCGCCATTTGTACTCCGTTGACTTTCTACATTATAAAAACATTAAATTATTTAAACACGCCTTTTTTTAGGAGGACGACACCCGTTATGAGGGATAGGCGTCACATCCTTGATAGCTGTAATTTCAAGACCGGCAGCCTGCAGGGCTCTGATAGCAGCTTCTCTTCCCGAACCGGGACCTTTCACGAGTACTTCGACTCTCCTTAAACCCAGATCCATAGCTGTTTTTGCACAATTTTGTGCTGCTAACTGGGCTGCAAATGGAGTGTTTTTTCTTGAACCTTTAAAACCTACCATACCTGCAGAAGCCCATGAAATTACATTTCCATAAATATCTGTTAAAGAAATAACAGTATTATTAAATGTTGCTTTTATATGGGCAATTCCATTGGGATCAACTTTTTCCTTTTTCTTAGCCGTGCGTTTTTTGGGACCGGCCATTAAATCCTCCAGTAATATATATTTATTAACTAATTTTTATCTTTTACCGCCTGAAGACCGTTTTTTGCCTTTACGTGTCCGGGCATTTGTTTTAGTACGCTGACCTCTTAGGGGCAGCCCCCGGCGATGTCTTAAACCTCTGTAACATCCAATATCTCTTAAACGTTTTATATTCATCTGGACTTCAGTCCTAAGAGTACCTTCGACTTTAAGATTAGATTGGATATTGGATCTTATAGCACCTATCTGGTCATCATTCAGATCTTTGATTCTAATATTTTCATCAATTTGGCAGTCAGCCAGGATCTTCTTTGAAGTAGTATTACCAATTCCAAAAATATAAGTTAATCCGATAATTACTCTTTTATCATTAGGTAAATCAACACCTGCAATACGAACCAATCAAACCTCCCGGAAATTAAAATTTTCATATGCGAATTTATACATATTTACTATTAACCTTGTCTTTGTTTGTGACGTTTATTTTTGCATATAACTCTTAAAACACCGCGTCTTTTAATAATTCTGCAATTATCACACATCTTTTTTATTGAAGAGCGTACCTTCATTTCAAACTCCGCTTCATTAAAAATTATTTATATCTGTATACTATACGACCTTTAGTCAGATCATATGGAGACATCTCCACAGCTACTTTATCTCCGGGAAGGATCTTTATAAAGTGCATTCTCATTTTTCCCGAAATATGAGCTAAAATAATATGACCATTTTCAAGTTTCACTCTAAATGAAGCATTTGGTAAAGTTTCAGTAATTACTCCGTCTACTTTTATCGGTGCCTCTTTAGCCAAAACTATCTCCCTGATGTTAATATTTCCGGTCCGTTCTCCGTTACTGCAATAGTATGCTCAAAATGTGCGGACGTACTGAAATCTTTTGTTATTATTGTCCAGCCATCCGGCATAAAAGAGACTTCCCATCCGCCGGTGTTTATCATCGGCTCTATCGCAAAAACCATCCCGGTCGTTATTTTGGGCTGCGGACCTTTTCTTTCATCAATAAAGTTTGGTATTTCAGGATCTTCATGCAGCGACTGACCTATACCGTGTCCAACCAGATCCCGGACAACAGAAAATCCCATATCCTCTGCATAAGTTTGAATAGCCCCGGAAATATTTGAGATCCTGTTTCCGTCAACCGCTTCATTTATCCCTTTTTCAAGAGCATTTTCCGTAACACTCATCAATTTCTGTTTCTCATCTGATATTTCACCAATTGCATAAGTCCGGGCAGCGTCTGCAAAATATCCGTTCAGCTCAACTCCAATATCTATACTGACTAACTGGCCATTTTCAAATTTTCTGTCATTAGGTATTCCATGAACTACAACTTCATCGATTGAAATGCATGTACTGTTCGGAAATCCTCTATAACCTTTAAAAGCAGGTTTTGCTCCTGAACCAACTATATAATTCTCAACCGCCCTATCTAACTCAATTGACTTTGTTCCGGGCCCGATACTTTCTGTTACCAGATCAAATGTTTTAACAAGAACTTCGGCTGCTCTCCGCATCAAGTCAATTTCTTTTGGTGAGCGGCAATAAATCATTAATTTAGCTTTCCAATATCTTAATGATAGAATTATATACTTCTTCAGTTTTCTGCATGCCGTTTACATCCTTCAGCAGTCCTTTGCTCTCATAAAAAGAAACCAATGGCGCTGTGGAATTTGTGTAAACAGTCAGCCTGTTCCTGATCGTAGCTTCCTTATCATCGTCACGTTGATAGATCTCACCACCACAATCTGTGCAGACCATATCTGCAGGAGGAGGATTGGTTATGGTATTATAGTCTTTTCCGCAATTTCTGCACAATCTTCTGCTAACCAATCTCCTAACTATCTCATCTTCAGGAACATCAATACTAACAACCGCATCTAAAGGTATATTTAAATTTTTTAAAAGAACATCCAGCGCTTCAGCCTGCGGCGTGGAGCGCGGGAATCCATCCAGTATAAAACCGTTTTCACAGTCTTTTTCCTGAAGCCTTTCACGAATAAGATTAATAATGATCTCATCAGGTACGAGTTCGCCTTTGTTCATAAATTCTTTTGCTTTCAGACCAAGTTCTGTCCCCTCTTTAAGAGCGGCACGCAGAATGTCCCCGGTTGAGATCTGTGGAATCTGATATTTTTCTTCAATCTGTTTTGCCTGTGTTCCTTTGCCAACACCAGGAGCTCCAAGTAGTATTAATCTCATGATCGTAATCTCTCTAAATATAATTTTTCTGATTATTATAATATATCAGTTTTAACGTCTGCCTCTTATTCTTCCTGATTTCATAAATCCGTCGTAATGGCGCATCAGCAGGTGAGATTCGATCTGCTGAAGTGTATCAAGAGCAACTCCAACAACAATCAGCAATCCTGTCCCTCCAAAGATCATTGCATATCCGACATCGACTTTAAATATCTGAATTATAAAATAAGGAAATACTGCAATCAGTGCCAGGAAACATGCACCCGGCAGAGTAATTTTTGTCAAAATATTATCTATAAAATTAGCGGTATTTTTACCCGGACGTACACCGGGAATAAATCCACCGTGTTTTTTCATATTGTCAGCCACATCAATTGGATTAAAAGCAATAGCTGTATAAAAGTATGTAAAGAATACGATAAGCAATCCCTCAACGAGCCAGTAGACTTTTGACTGAAAGGTGAAGTACTGTCCTATCGTAGTAAGTATCGCGCTGTTAGGGAAAATACTTGCTACTGTTGATGGGATGAATATAATTGCCTGAGCAAAGATAATAGGCATTACGCCTGCCGTATTAACTCTCATCGGTATATGAGTCGCCTGACCGCCATAGACTTTTCTTCCAACTACTCTTTTTGCATACTGAACGGGAATTTTCCTGGTTCCTTGAGTCAGCATTACAACGGCTGCGATCGTCCAGAACATAATACCTAACAGGACCACTTCCTTAACCAGCGAGGTAGTACCTTCCAATATATATGTCATTTCATTATTGAATGTAGCAGGATACCGTGCAACAATACCTATCATAATGATCAGGGAAATTCCGTTACCGATCCCCCTCTCAGTAATCTGTTCACCCAGCCACATTATAAAGATCGTACCGGTCGTTAATGTTATCATCGTTACGAACTGGAACATAATTCCGGGATCAGTAACGACTGACAGACCGCTTTGAGTCGGAGGCAGTTTAATCAGGAAGAAACTCACACCCCAGGCCTGCATAGCTGAAATAAGGACCGTACCGTATCTTGTTAACTGAGTGATCTTCTTCCGGCCTTCCTCGCCTTCTTTCTGAAGTTTCTGGAAATACGGAACAACTGCTCCAAGAAGCTGGATAATAATCGATGCACTTATGTAAGGCATGATACCCAGAGCAAAAACAGTTGCTTTTTGAAAGGCGCCGCCGACAAACATATCATAGAGGCCAAACAGTGTTCCGGAACCTCCAATCTGGTTGAACCATTCGCCTAATGCAGGAGCATATATACCAGGTACAGGTAAATGACCACCTACACGATATATAATCAGAATGGATAATGTAAAAATGATCCTTTTCCTCAGTTCAGGAATCCTATAAATGCTTTGTAACATCTGAATCATAACAGGTGTACTTTGCCTCCAGCTTGAGTAATTTTTTCCACAGCAGATTTACTAGCTGCATGAACTGTTATTTCAATCGGGAAATCTATATTACCCTTTCCGAGCAGTTTTATCGGTACATCAGCCTTTTTGACTATTCCTGAATCAACCAGATCAAAAAGCTCAGCTTTCTTTTTGTTCTTGAAATGTGCAAGTTTATCAAGATTTATTACCTGAAAAACTTCTCTGAAATTATTTGTGAAGCCGAATTTCGGTATTCTTCTCTGCAAAGGCATCTGACCACCTTCAAACCATGCAGGAATGGAGGCTCCGGAACGGCATTTTTGTCCGTTCATTCCTTTTCCGGCAGTACATCCTTTACCGGAACCAGGCCCTCTGCCTATTCTTTTACGGTTTTTGCGAGAACCTTTTTTGGGTCCTAATGTATTTAACTTCATAGTTCTATTAGTTCTCCTCAAGAATCTTTACGAGATGAGATACTTTATTTATCATACCCCTGATCTGGGGAGTATCTTTGTGCTCAACTGTCTGGCCCAATTTATGGATACCCAGAGCTTCTATGGTTAATTTTTGTTTTTTATTATAACCAATAGCACTTTTCACTTGTTTAATTTTGATACTCTTTCCACTGTCTTTTTTCTTGGCTGTCATAATATTATAATTCTCTTACTGGTATATTTGATTAATTTCAATTCCTTTTTTCCTGGCAACGGAATAAGCATCCTGTAAATTTTCCAATCCCTGAACAGTTGCTTTTACCGCATTGTGAGGATTTGAAGAACCAATGGATTTTGTCAGGATATTTTGAATTCCTGCGAGTTCCATAATAGCCCTGACCGGCCCTCCAGCAATAATTCCTGTACCGGGAGCAGCGGGTTTCATAAAAACACGACCTGATCCGTATCGTCCTATTGTTTCATGAGTAATAGTTCCGTTAATGATTGGTATCTTTAACAGGCGTTTTCTTGCATTTTCCACACCTTTGGTAATAGCATTGGTCACTTCATTAGCTTTTCCAAGTCCGATTCCAATTATTCCATCACCGTTTCCGACAACAACAATGGCGTTAAAGCTGAATCTCCGTCCACCCTTAACCACTTTTGCAACGCGATTAATATGAACGACTTTTTCCTTTAACTCTATTTCACCGGGATTTTTGATTTCCAAGTGTTTTCTCCTTATAGTATTCTGTACTTATTTCTTTAAAACTTCAGTCCACCTTCACGTGCACCTTCAGCAACCATTTTCACTCTTCCATGATATTTGTATCCTCTGCGGTCAAATACCACTTTTGTAATTTTCAGATCTCCTGCTTTTTTTGCAATATCAAGTCCGACCTGCTTACTTATATCCATTTTATCAGATGATTTGTCTTTTATAGAAATATAACTTCCCGCAACACTTGTAACCGTTGCCAGTGTTTTATTTATACTATCATCAATAAGCTGAGCAGATATGTTACGAGTACCCCGGGAAACAACCAGTCTTGGCCTGTCAGAGGTACCGGAAATATTCTTCCTGATATGCTTAACTTTTCTCTGAAATAATTTCTGTTTTGTTTTTTGTTTGTCTCTCATATTCAAAATTCCACTAATCAATATTATGCAGAAGTTTTTCCAACTTTGCGTCTAACCAATTCACCGACATACCTGATACCTTTTCCTTTATATGGCTCAGGCGGTCTGAATTTGCGGATCTTAGAAGCAACTTCACCAACAACCTGCTTATTGATCCCTTTAATTATGATAGAAGTACGTACAGGTACTTCTATTGTGATACCCTCAGGCGGAACAAACAGAATCGGATGTGAATAACCGAGATTTAAGAATAGACTTTTCCCTCTTATTTCGGCAGTATATCCAACACCCTGGATCTCCAGATCTTTCTGAAAACCTTCTTTAACACCAATAACCATATTATTAATTAATGAACGAAACAGACCATGAAAAGATCTATGTTTTTTAGTTTCACCTGTTCTTTCAACTTTAATAATATTATCTTCGTGTTTAACGGTTATTTCCGGAGGTATGGTCTGAGCCAATTCTCCCTTTGGGCCACTAACAGTGACCAAACCATTTTCATATTTTACCGTCACACCATCAGGTATGTTTATCAGCAATTTTCCAATTCGTGACACTTAAAACTCCTAAAGTGTATATTTACCAAATATAACACAGCACCTCACCGCCAACGTGACGGCGGAGAGCTTCTTTATTTGTTATTACACCAACAGGTGTAGTTAGAACAGCAATACCGAGGTTGTTAAGAACACGTGGAATATTATTCACATTAGCATAGTGTCTTAATCCCGGTTTAGATATTCTTCTCAGGCCGGCAATAACCGGTTTTTCCTGATCATACTTCAAATAAATCCTGATGAATCCCTGCAAACCGTCATCAATAACGGCAAAATCAGTTATATAATGCTCATCAAAAAGTATTTGTGACATAGCTTTTTTAATATTAGAAGCAGGTATATCAACATACTTCTTTCTTGCCTTCAAAGCGTTGCGGATACGTGTTAAATAATCCGCAATTGGATCCGTAACAGGCATAAATTTACTCCTTGTAACCTTTTAATTATTTACCAACTGGCTTTTACAACACCAGGAATATCACCTCTAAGAGCTAACTCCCGAAAACAAATACGGCAAATTCCGAATTTCCTGATATATGCTCTCGGCCTACCGCATCTGTTACAACGATGGTATTTTCTAACTTTAAATTTAGGCTCTCTTTTTGCTTTTACTAATAAGGACTTCTTTGCCACTTCTCTACCAGTCTATTGAGTTAACATTTTTATTATTTACTGTAATATTTACGATGCTGCCATTTCAGATTCTTCTTCGGTTCTTGCAAAAGGCATCCCGAATAATCTAAGTAATTCTTTTGCTTCTTCATCGGTCTTTGCAGTTGTTATAAAACAAATATCCATACCGTGAATAGCATCAACTTTATCGTAATCGATCTCCGGGAAAATAATATGCTCTTTTATACCGACCGAGTAATTCCCGAACCCATCAAATGATTTGTTAGGTAATCCTCTGAAATCTCTGATCCTTGGTACTGCTATTGCTATAAATCTATCAAGAAATTCATACATCTTGAATTTTCTTAATGTCACCTTACAACCGATCGGATTTCCAATACGCAACTTAAAATTTGAGATAGCTTTTTTTGCGCGTGTTATTACCGGTTTTTGACCTGTGATCACACCAAGTTCTTCAGCAGCGGTTTCTAAAAGTTTTTTATTCTGCAGAGCTGCACCCATTCCTACATTGACCGAAATTTTATCAATCCTGGGTACCTGATGTATGTTCGCGTATTTAAACTTTTTTATCATTTCCTGAACAATTTCATCTTTGTATTTCAGATATAAACGAGGAACATACTTATCTTTTTTCTGCTGCTTCTTTTCGGATTTTTCTTTAGCCGCCGGTTTCTGTTTCTGCTCTTTTTCGGGTTTCGCTTCGGCTTTTTCTTTTTTATCCTTTGATTCAGCCGGTTTCTTCTTATCTGCAGTTTTTGGTTTGCCGGACTTTTTAGTCTCTTTTTTCTCTTCCGGTTTCACATCTGCCTTTTTCTTTTCAGATTTTGCCTCGGCTTTTTTCGCTACGGATTTCGCCTTCGCTTTTTTCTCTTCCGGTTCTGCCGCGGTCTTTTTCGCTTCCGGCTTTACTTCAGCTTTTTTCTCAGTTTTTTTCTTTGTATCTTTTTTTTCTGCCATTTTTAACACTCTCAATAAACATTATTAACCGCTGACAGTTATCATTTCTGAACAGCCGCGGCAAACACGAACACTTTTACCGTTTTCCAGTATCTTGTGTTTAATTCTGGTTGCGTTATTGCATTTTGGACAAATCACCATCACATTAGATGCGTGAATAGTCCCTTCTTTTTCAATTATCCCGCCCTGCGGGACCTGTTGATTTGGTCTTGTATGACGCTTGATCAGGTTTACACCTTCAACGAGAATTCTCTGAGTTTTCGGGAATGTTTTTAAAACTTTCCCCTGTTTCCCTTTGTGATTACCTGATATAACAAGAACTTGATCATTTTTAACTACATTCATGAATATCTTCCTAAATTCTTTTGCTATAATACTTCCGGTGCCAATGAAATGATTTTCATATACTGTTTTTCACGTAATTCTCTTGCAACCGGCCCAAATATACGGGTTCCAATCGGCTCATTATTATCATCTAAAAGAACTGCGGCATTATCATCAAATCTTATATATGAACCGTCTTTTCTGCGAATTTCCTTCTTCGTTCTGACTATAACAGCCTGATGAAGTGAACCTTTTTTAACTGTTCCGCCGGGGATCGCAGTTTTAACTGTTACTTTTATGATATCGCCTATACGTCCATATTTCTTTTTGGTGCCTCCAAAAAGCCGAATACATAGAGCCTGCTTTGCTCCGGTATTATCTGCAACTGTAAGTCTTGTTTCTTCCTGAATCATTTTTCAACCTACTTCGCCTTTTCCAAGATTTCTATAACCCGCCATCTTTTAGTT
The DNA here is from genome assembly GCA_042564455.1 of Candidatus Zhuqueibacterota bacterium. Classification (GTDB taxonomy): domain Bacteria; phylum SM23-31; class SM23-31; order SM23-31; family SM23-31; genus JBHPLC01. The sequence continues at coordinate 51,407 of JBHPLC010000003.1, forward strand.
TTACTTAAAGGGCGTGTCTCCATTATTTTTACAAAATCACCAATATTGCATTCATTATTTTCGTCATGTGCATGATATTTTGTAGTTTTCTTTATATACTTTTTGTAAACAGGGTGTTTGACTTTGCGTTCAACCTTAAGACTTACGGATTTATCCATTTTATTACTGAGTACTACACCCGTTCGAGTCTTCCGATAATTCCGTTTTTCCATTATTATAACCTTGACTATTTAGTTTTATTATCTTCTGATTTATTCTTATTCGGTGTAACTTTCGGTTTCCTGATACCATTTTCGAACTCATGAATGACAGTCTTGAGCCGCGAGATATCTTTTCTCAAATAACGAAGTCTTACCGGATTATCAAGCTGATGAGTCGCTTTTTGGAACCTAAGACCTGCATAAGATTCCTGGATTTCTTCCAAATTCCTTTTAAGCTCTTCAAGGCTTAAAGTATTTATTTCTAACATCTTCATGATTTAACTTACTTCCTCTTTAATAAATTTTGTTTTTATCGGGAGTTTATGTGCGGCAAGCCTGATCGCTTCTTTTGCGACAGTTTCATCAACACCCTCAAGTTCAAACATTACCTTTCCCGGTTTCACAACGGCTACCCAATATTCAGGAGAACCTTTTCCTTTTCCCATTCGGGTTTCAGCAGGTTTCTGAGTAATTGATTTATTCGGAAAAATTCTTATCCAGACCTTTCCGCCACGTTTTATAAATCTTGTCATAGCAATACGGGCAGCTTCTATCTGACGGCTGGTGATCCATCCGGGTTCAAGCGCTTTCAAGCCATATTTCCCGAAACTTATACTGCTGCCGCGCTGAGCGAGGCCTTTACTTCTGCCGCGTTGTTGTTTCCTATATTTTATTCTTTTTGGTGCTAACATTTTTGAGTTTCCTTATCGATAGTTCTTAAGCCCCGGCATCCCCAATAACTTCACCGGTACAGATCCAGACTTTCACACCTATGCATCCATATGTCGTAAAGCTTGTCGCCTGTGCATAGTCAATATCCGCGCGTAATGTATGAAGAGGAATACGGCCTTCCTTATATTCTTCCGCTCGTGCCATTTCAGCACCGCCAAGTCTTCCGGCACAACGAATACGAATTCCTTCTGCGCCCATTCGCATTGTCGAGACAATTGCTTTCTTCATAGCCCGTCTGAAAGATATTTTGGCCTCTAACTGACGTGCGATATTTTCTGCGACTAAATATGCATCAAGTTCAGGTCTTTTAATTTCTTCAATATTCAGCTGAATATCCTTTTTCGTTACTTTTTTCAGCTCTTCTTTCAACTTATCTACTTCTGCACCTTTGCGTCCGATCACAATTCCCGGACGGGCTGTTTTTATATTTAATGTAACTTTTTTCGGAGTGCGTTCAATCTCAATTTTGGATACACCCGCTCTTCTAAGGCGATTACGGATATATTTTCTCAGCATCAGGTCTTCCTGCAGTTTATCCGCAAATGTTCTCTCGTCGAACCAGTTTGAATTCCAAGATTTAATAATTCCTAATCTAAATCCTACCGGGTGTGTTTTCTGACCCAAGTTTCTTCCTCCTTATAATTACGATTCTTCACCGCTTATATATACAGTAATATGGCTGAATCTTTTACGTATTCTCGATGCTCTGCCCATAGGTCCTGGCCTAAAACGTTTTGCTATAGGACCACCATCAACAAAAGCTTTCGAAATTACCAGGTCACTTGTTTCAAATTTTCTTGAATCGTCCAAATGCATAAAATTTGCCACAGCTGACCTTATTGTTTTTTCTAAAAGCCTTGCACCTTTTTTCGGAGTAAAATGAAGTATATCCAGTGCCTCATTCACATTTTTACCACGAACAAGGTTCATAACTATCCGTATTTTTCTCGGTGAAGACCTCACATATTTCGAACGTGCCCGTACTTCCATTTTATTATTAGTTCCTTTAGAGTTAATCTTATCTTACCTTTGCCTGACGATCCGCTAACTTCCCGCCATGACCTCTGAATGTGCGGGTTGGTGCAAATTCACCAAGTTTATGACCGACCATGTTTTCAGTAATATATACAGGAATAAACTTATTCCCATTATGCACTGCAACTGTTGCACCTACAAAATCAGGTGGAATTGTTGAGCTACGAGACCAGGTTTTTACAACTTGTTTTTTATTCTGATTCTGTAAATCCGTAACTCTTTTAAAAAGTTTCTCATCTATATATGGACCTTTTTTCAATGATCTCGCCATTATATATCCTTGTTATTTTTTCCTTTTGATGATAAGTTTATTCTTCGCTGCTTGTTTTGAGCGTGTTTTATAACCCTTGGTCGGTTTTCCCCAGGGTGTACAAGGGTGACGTCCTCCCGAAGATTTACCTTCACCACCACCCATAGGATGGTCATGAGGATTCATTGCAACTCCGCGTGTGTGCGGGCGCCTGCCTAACCATCGGCTTCTTCCGGCTTTGCCCAACGAAACATTCAAGTGTTCCAGGTTGCTTAACTGGCCTATTGTAGCATAGCAATCGATCATGACCTTTCTCATTTCACCGGAAGGCATACGAAGTATCGCATACTTTCCTTCCTTAGCCATTAACTGAACAGCAGATCCTGCGCTTCTGGCAATCTGTCCGCCTTTTTTTGGCCGGAACTCAACATTATGTACGAATGTTCCCAGGGGAATTTTTGCCAGAGGGAGTGAATTCCCAACCCTGATCTCACTGTCCGGTCCGGAGAATACTACGTCATCAACTTTCAGACCGACAGGACATAGTATATAGCGTTTTTCGCCGTCCGAATAATGAAGAAGTGATATGAAGGTAGTCCTGTTAGGATCGTATTCAATCGAATGGACCTTACCGGGAATCCCATGTTTATCACGTTTAAAATCTATAATCCTATATTTACGTTTATGCCCACCACCACGGTGTCTTGCAGTGATTCTCCCTGTATTATTTCGTCCTCCTTTTTTCGGAAGCGCTACTGTCAGGGATTTTTCCGGTTCATCAGTAGTAAATTCACGAACTATATCGGTTTTGAACCTCTGCCCGGGTGTAGTAGGATTGTATTTCTTTAAAGCCATTAATATTACGCTCCTTCAAATAGAGTAATTTGATAACCTTCTTTCAGCATAACAATAGCTTTTTTCCAGCCGCTTTGCCTGCCGGAAAATCTTCCCATTGTTTTGACCTTGCCCTTAACATTCATCGTACGGACCGAATCAACCTTAACCTCAAATTTCTCTTCAACGGCACGTTTTATTTCGATCTTATTCGCACGCTTGTCAACGACAAATCCATATTGATTTTTATCTTCGCCTAAATTGGTCAGTTTTTCTGTGACCAACGGCCTAATAATAACATCAATTATTTCCACAGTTAAAATTCCTCATTAATATGTTCCAGCGCATTCTTCTGAATAATCAAACGCGCTTGTTTTACTATATCATAAGCACAGATCTGATTCGCAGGTAAAAGCGACAGATTCTTTATGTTTTTACAGGAATTCCACATACTCGATGAATGCTCTTTAATTATCAATAAGGTTCTGTCATTGTTAGAGATATTTAAAGATTTAAGAATATCTGCAATAAATTTCGTCTCGGAGTTGTCAACAGTAAAATCCTCTATCAACATTATGGCATCTTCCCGAGCTTTTGAAGCTAAAGCAAGTTTTCTTGCCAGTTTTTTCTCTTTTTTGTTCACACCAACACTATATCCATGCGGTGTTGGACCGAATGCTTTTCCTCCACCACGCCAGATGTTGGACTTAACAGATCCTGCTCTTGCCCGTCCTGTTCCTTTCTGACGGTAAGGTTTTTTACCGCTACCGCTTACAAGTGCGCGGTTTTTTGCCATATGAGTACCCTGGTGCTGTGCTGCCAAATAAGAGAGAACCGCACGATGTACAACATAATCTTTTGGTTCTAAACCAAAGATTTTCTTGTTTAGTTTGAGACTTTCACCGCTTTGCGATCCATCAATTTTATATACCGGTAATTCCATTCTTATATTATCCTTTTGTCACTTCTACGATTGAATTACGACTTCCAGGAACCGAACCTTTAACTAATATTTGATTTTTATCGATATCGATATCTATCACTTCCAGATTCCTGATAGTTGTCTTTTTATTACCCATCTGACCGGGCATTTTCATTCCCTTTATTACTCTTGAGGGATCAGAAGATGCACCAATTGAACCCCCAGTACGCAGTCTGTCCGATTGACCATGAGTTTTCGGCCCACCTGCAAAATTAAATTTTTTAACAACACCGGCAAAACCCCGACCTTTCGAAAATGATGTAACATCAACAAATTCGCCTTTTTCAAATTTCTCGACTGTTAATGTTTCACCAAGTTCATACTTATCTACTTCGTCTGTTCTGAATTCGATAAGTTTTTTCAGCAGTTTTTCGCCAGATTTTTTCAGATGACCAATTTTCGGTTTATTCAATCTGTGTTCTTTTGTTTCCGAATAACCTATTTGTACAGCCTCATAACCTTCAGTAGCCTGCTTTTTGATCTGAGTCACGAAACACGGACCCAATTCAATAACAGTTACAGGAACCTGAACTCTCCGGCTATCAAAGACTGATGTCATATTTAGTTTTTTTCCAATTAATTTTAACATTTTACACCTTAATCTCGATGTCTACACCAGCTGGTAATTCTAATTTCATTAATGCGTCAATTGTTTTTGATGATGAATGATGAATATCAATCAGACGCTTGTGAATTCTTGTTTCGAACTGCTCACGTGACTTTTTATCTACGTGAGGAGAGCGTAATACTGTATAGATTGTTCTTCTTGTCGGCAATGGAATAGGTCCGGAAATCATTGCTCCCGTGGATTTCGCAGTTCTAACTATTTTATCCGCCGATTTATCGATTAAATTATGATCGTAAGCTTTTAATTTAATCCGTATTTTTTGACGTTGAGCCAATGTTTAACTCCATTTGTTTTATTATTCAATAACTTCGGTTACGACTCCGGCACCAACTGTTCTTCCGCCTTCCCTGATTGCAAAACGGAGTTCTTTTTCCATTGCTATCGGTGCTATCATCTCTATTGACAGTTCCACATCATCACCGGGCATTACCATCTCTACTCCCTCGGGTAATGTCGCTACTCCGGTAACATCTGTTGTACGAAAATAGAACTGCGGACGATATCCGTTGAAAAACGGAGTGTGCCTGCCGCCCTCTTCCTTCGTCAGTACGTAAACCTGACCCTTAAACTTCGTATGCGGTGTTATACTGCCCGGGGTCGCTACTACCATCCCGCGCTCCAAAAACTCCTTGTCAACACCACGAAGCAATAAACCAACATTATCTCCGGCTTCCCCACGGTCAAGAATCTTGCGGAACATCTCTACTCCGGTCACTACCGTCTTACGCTTGGCACCAAGACCGATGATCTCAACTTCTTCATTCACATTTACCACTCCACGCTCTATCCTGCCTGTACCAACCGTACCACGACCGGTTATACTGAATACATCCTCTACAGGCATCAAAAAAGTCTTGTCAACATCACGCTCAGGGGTAGGTACATATTCATCTACTGCAGCCATCAGCTCATATACACTCTTAAATGATTCACTCTCTGTCTCCCCGGCTACCGCTGCATTCATCGCCTCAAGAGCACTGCCCCGGATAATTGGTATGTCATCCCCGGGAAACTCATACTGGCTCAGAAGCTCGCGAAGTTCAAGCTCTACAAGCTCCAATAACTCCGGATCATCTACCTGATCTACCTTGTTCAAATATACCACGATGAAGGGAACTCCTACCTGGCGGGCAAGCAGAATATGCTCACGCGTCTGCGGCATCGGACCATCTGCTGCTGATACTACTAGTATCGCTCCGTCCATCTGCGCCGCACCTGTTATCATGTTCTTTACATAATCAGCATGACCAGGACAGTCAACATGCGCATAATGACGATTATCAGTCTCATACTCAACATGAGCTGTCGCTATCGTTATACCGCGCTCACGCTCCTCCGGAGCATTGTCTATAGAATCAAACGTACGGACAGAAGATAATCCCTTCTGACTCAATATCATCGTTATCGCAGCGGTTAAAGTAGTCTTACCATGATCAACATGACCTATGGTACCTATATTAACATGCGGCTTGGTACGCTCAAACTTCTCTTTTGCCATTGCTCTGTATCTCCTTAAATTTATCAGGCGTATGAAACACCTGAATACTTATTTAATAACTTTTCTTCTATTTGTTTCGGCATTTGTTCAAAGTGATCAAACTGCATTGTAAATACAGCCCTGCCCTGGGTCAATGACCTCAGTGCGGTTGAGTATCCGAACACCTCTCTTAACGGAACAAGTGTTTTAACAAATTTTGCTTTGTCTTTATCGTCAAGACCTTCGATTTTACCTCTTCGTGCATTTATATCCGACATAACTTCACCGAGATAATTCTCGGGAACTATGATATCAATTTTCATAATCGGTTCCAGCAGAACGTTACCCGCTTTTTTCTGAGCATCTCTGAAGGCAATATTTCCACAGGCCCTGAAGGCTATTTCTGATGAATCCACCTCATGAAATGAACCATCCAGCAAAGTAACTTTTGTATCCACTACCGGGTATCCAGCAAGAATTCCATTTTTCATCGAGTCTTCTATACCCCTTTTAATGGGATGAATGAACTCTCTTGGGATAGCACCGCCGAATATCTCATTACTGAACTCAAAACCGGCCCCCCGGGGCATTGGTTCAACCCGTATTTTAACATGTGCATATTGCCCTTTTCCACCGGTCTGCTTTACAAATTTTGTCTCAACCTCTACTTCTTTCAATAATCTTTCTTTATATGAAACCTGAGGAACACCCACATTTGCCGCAACCTTGAATTCTCTAAGAAGTCTGTCTGAAATAATTTCGAGATGAAGTTCCCCCATTCCGGAAATTATCGTCTGGCCTGTCTCCGAGTTTACATCCACCTTAAAAGTAGGATCTTCATCAGAAAGCTTATTGAGAGATAAGGCTAATTTTTCTTCATCAGCTTTGGTCTTCGGCTCGATAGCAATATTTATTACCGGATCCGGAAAATTCATTTTTTCCAGAAATATCTGATGTCCTTCATTGCAAAGAGTATCTCCGGTTTTAGTTAATTTCAATCCTACACCTGCAACAATATCCCCCATTGTAGCTTCTTCTAAATCTTCTCTTTTATTTGCATACATTCTTAAAATTCTACCGAGTCGTTCTCTCTTACCTGCAGAAGGATTGTATACCGTATCACCCGTTCTGACAGTCCCTGAATAAACTCTGAAATATGTCAATCTGCCGACATACGGATCAGTGGCTATTTTAAATGCTAATGCAACAAAATCGCCATTCGGAGACATCTCTTTAACTATTTCTTTATCTGTCTTCGGATGGCGGCCTGTTAATTCCGTTTTATCCATTGGGGACGGCAAATAGTAATTTATTGCATCCAGAAGTCGCTGGACACCTTTGTTCCTGAAAGCTGATCCGCAGAATACGGGGATAACTTTTGTGGAAAGTGTGCCAGCTCTTATTGCTTTTCTGAACAGTTCTTCGCTAATTTCGGCCCCGTCCAGGTACTTTTCCATCAGTTCATCATCATATTCAGAAATAACCTCAAGCAGATTCTTTCTTGCAACCATAGCCTGATCCAGCATATCATCAGGAATATCCATTTCCTCAAATATAGCGCCGAAAGAATGTTCATTATACACAATAGCCTTCATCAGAACAAGGTCGATCAAACCGGTGAATAGTTCTTCAGATCCCATAGGTATCTGGAGTGGGATAGGATTAGCGCCAAGTCTTGTTTTAATACTTTCCAATGCTTTATAAAAGTCAGCTCCCGTTCTATCCATTTTATTAATAAAAACGATCCCCGGAACGCTGTACTTATTAGCCTGTCTCCAGACTGTTTCGGTCTGCGGTTCGACTCCGGCAACAGCATCAAGGATCATTATCGCTCCGTCAAGAACACGCAGCGAACGTTCAACTTCAACGGTAAAATCGACATGACCGGGTGTATCAATAATATTTATAAAATTATCCCGCCATTTGATAGTCGTTGCAGCAGAAGTAATTGTAATACCTCGTTCTTTTTCCTGATCCATCCAGTCCATAGTGGCAAGTCCTTCGTGCACCTCACCCATTCTATGCAATTTGCCGGAATAAAACAACATTCGTTCAGTTGTTGTGGTCTTGCCGGCATCGATGTGAGCCATAATACCAATATTTCTGGTATTCACTAATCTTGCCTTGTTTCCGTTTCCGTTAACGGATGAATTATTTTTCTTGTTTTTTGACATATCTAAGGGACAAATATTACCATTTAAAATGTGCGAAAGCTTTATTAGCTTCAGCCATTTTATGGGTATCTTCTTTCTTCTTAATTGATGAACCTTCATTGTTTGCAGCTCCGATAAATTCAGCTGCAAGCTTTGCCTTCATACTTTTCTCTTTGCGCATTTTTGAATATAATACAAGCCATCTGATTGCAAGAGAGACTCTTCGCTTTTCACGTACCTCAACGGGCACCTGATATGTAGCACCTCCAACACGTCTTGATTTTATCTCAAGAACCGGCTTTACATTTTCAACAGCCTTTTCGAAAACCTCTAACCCAGGCTGTCCGGATTTTTCTTCAATACTGTCTAACGCAGAATAGAAGATCTTCTCGGCGATACTTTTCTTGCCTCTTCTCATAATTCCGTTAATGAACTTTGATACTAATATCGATTGATACTTCGGATCCGGATCCGGAATTCTTTTTTGTGGTTTTTTACGTCTTGACATATTACCCGTTCAGAGTTATTTATTAAATTTTATTGTTTTGGTCTTTTTGTTCCGTATTTTGATCTGCTCTGCCTACGGTCTTGTACACCGCTTGTATCCAGAGTTCCTCTGATTATATGGTATCTGACACCAGGGATATCCTTAATACGACCGCCTCTTATCAGTACTATCGAGTGTTCCTGGAGGTTATGACCTTCACCGGGAATATAAGCAGTTACTTCGATCCCATTAGAAAGTCGTACCCTGGCAACTTTTCTGAGTGCTGAATTCGGTTTCTTGGGTGTAGATGTATAAACTCTGGTACAAACACCCCGCTTTTGAGGGGAACGCATCAAAGCCGGAGCAGATGTCTTCTTGCTTTTTTGCTTTCTGCCTTGCCTGACAAGTTGATTTACAGTTGGCACATAAACCTCTCTTTTATTAACCTTCTACCGATTGATTTTCTTCAACGGTTTCTTCCGTGCTATCGGCAACTACTTCGGACTCTAATAATTTTTCTTCTTCAATATCATTATCAGAAATAATTTCAATATTCTGAAGTGTTTTAATACCGGTTCCGGCAGGAATCAGATGTCCGATAATTACATTTTCTTTCAATCCTCTCAGATTGTCTATTTTTCCTTCAATTGCCGCCTCAGTCAGGACTCTTGTAGTCTCCTGGAATGAAGCAGATGAAATAAAACTTTCAGTACTTAATGATGCCTGAGTTATACCCAACAACTGAGGAATAAAAGTCGCAGGTCTGGCCTGACGATATTTTATTGGATCTTTTTCCTGATTTTTTAATCTCTCATTCAGCCTGTCAAGTTCAAAAATCTCAACCATCTCTGATATATTTAATTTGGAACCACCGGGCTCGTCAACAATACCGTAATTCAATATCTTCTCGTTGTCAGAAAGGAACTTCGACTTGTCAACTAGATCATCCTCGAGAAAATATGTATCGCCCGGATCTTCTATCCTGACCCTTTGAAGCATTTGTCTAACAATTGTTTCAATATGTTTATCATTAATTTTTACACCCTGCAGTCTATACACTTCCTGTATCTCATTCACCAGATATTCCTGAACGGCATTTGCACCTTTGATCCTCAATATATCGTGAGGCGCAACGGATCCTTCAGACAATCTCTCACCTGCCATAACCTCATCACCATCATGAACAAGAATATGCTTACCGTAAGGTATAAGATAGCTCTTTTTCGTAGATTTACCCTGAATAGTGATCTCTCTGATTCCGCGTTTGATAGAACCGAACTTAACATTTCCGTCAATTTCAGTCACGACTGCCGGTTCTTTTGGTTTTCTTGCTTCAAACAGTTCAGCAACTCTTGGCAAACCTCCCGTAATATCCTTTGATTTCAGAGTTCCTCTTGGGATCTTAACAAGAATTTTGCCTGGTTCAACCTCTTGTCCGTCATCAACCATCAACCGTGATTTTACCGGAATCATATAATTAGCGATTTTCTCTTCATTTTCGTCCAGAACCAATATATGAGGATTGATTTTCCGGTTTCTCGATTCTACAACTACTCTCTGCTTCAAACCGGTATGTTCATCCAGCTCGACATTATATGTTACACCTTCTTTAAGGTCGGCGAACTTGACAGTACCTGCAAACTCAGAGAGGATAACCAGTGAATAAGGATCCCACTGGAATATCATCTGTCCTTTTTGTACATCTGCACCATTATCAACAAGTATTGAAGCGCCATAAGGTACAGAATACCTGGCAACCATTCTATTATTATCATCAGTAATCTCAATACGGCCGTTTCTGCCGAGGGCAGTTTTTATTTTTTCGTCTGTTCCATCAAGGGTGTTTGTAAATTTCAAATTGCTGCTGTATTCAATTTTTCCCGCATTTTTCGCTTTTACTCCCGATTGGGCTGCGCCAACCTGGGCTGTACCGCCTATATGGAAAGTACGGAGTGTCAGCTGTGTTCCGGGTTCACCAATACTTTGAGCGGCCATTACACCGACAGCTTCACCGATACTGACAACTTTTCCGGTAGCCAGATTTCTTCCGTAACACATCCGGCATACACCAAATTTTGATTCGCAGGTTAATACAGAGCGAATGGAAACTGTATCTAAGATCGAATCTGCAATACGCTTGGAAGCCGCCTCATCGATTTCCTGACCTGATTCAGTTATCATTTCTTCTGTCTGCGGATCATAAACATCTTCAACAGCTATTCTACCTAAGATACGCTCATACAGGGGTTCGATTATTTCTTCACCTTCCTTAAGATCTGAAATTTCGAGTCCCATAATTGTTCCACAATCATCTTGTGTAATAATTACATCCTGTGCAACATCAACGAGCCTTCTTGTTAAATAACCGGCATCAGCTGTCTTCAATGCCGTATCAGCTAATCCTTTTCTTGCACCGTGTGTTGATATAAAGTACTCGAGTACAGATAAGCCTTCCTTAAAATTAGCTGTAATGGGAGATTCGATAATCTCACCGGTCTGGCCGATCATACTTTTTTGCGGTTTTGCCATCAGACCACGCATTCCAGCCAGCTGTCTTATCTGTTCCTTACTGCCTCTCGCTCCTGAATCTGCCATCATAAATACAGGATTAAAACCTCCTTGGGATGTAGACAACTTGGCAAACAAAGCTTTAGAGACATCAAGAGTTGTATATGTCCATACATCAATTATTTTATTATATCGTTCACCGTCAGTGATATTTCCCTGTTCATATTGTTTTTGGATCGTCTCAACTTCACCAACAGCATATTTTATCAGATTTTCTTTCTCATCGGGGATAATAACATCATCAATTCCGATAGAGACTCCCCCTTTCATAGCATAATAGAAACCAAGTTCTTTCAGCCTGTCAAGGAATTCTGATGTTATTTTATTGCCAAGACTTCTAAATGACTGAGCAACAATATCCTCTATTTTCGATTTTGTCAATAATTCGTTTACAAAATTCATTTCTTCCGGCATTATCTGATTAAAAATCACTCTTCCAACAGTTGTTTTTACTACTTTACCATCAATTTTCAGAGTAATACCGGCATGCAGCCCTACCTTACCTGTATCATAAGCATAAAGCACTTCTTTTTGATTAGCAAATAACTTATCCTCGCCGACTTCCCCGCTTTTCACTTTTGTTAGATAATAGCATCCTAATACTATATCCTGACTTGGTACTGAAATCGGTCTTCCATTTGCAGGTGAAAGAATATTGTGCGGAGCCAGCATTAATATTCTGGTTTCAAGCTGTGCTTCGTAGGATAAAGGAACATGAACAGCCATCTGGTCACCGTCAAAATCAGCATTAAACGCTGCACAGACTAACGGATGTATCCTAATTGCTTTACCTTCGATAAGCACCGGCTGAAAAGCCTGAATACCTAAACGGTGAAGAGTAGGTGCACGGTTAAGCATTACAGGATGATTCCTAATAACGATTTCAAGTATATCCCAGATCTCTTTACCCTTTTTATCAACAAGCTTTTTTGCACTTTTTACTGTTTTTACAAGGCCTTTTTCGACAAGTTTCCTAATAATAAACGGTTTGAACAGTTCTACCGCCATATCTTTTGGCAGACCGCATTCTCCCAGTCTCAGTTCGGGCCCGACAACAATAACAGATCTTCCGGAATAATCAACACGTTTACCAAGAAGATTCTGTCTGAAACGACCCTGCTTACCTTTAAGCATATCGCTTAATGATTTAAGAGGTCTGTTGCCATCACTTCTTACCGCTGTTGCTTTACGGCCATTATCAAAAAGAGAATCAACTGCTTCCTGAAGCATTCTTTTTTCGTTTCTCAGGATCACTTCAGGTGCTCTGATCTCTATCAGGTTTTTCAGTCTGTTATTTCTGATTATAACTCGTCTGTAAAGATCATTCAAGTCGCTTGTAGCAAATCTTCCACCCTCAAGAGGAACCAACGGCCGCAATTCAGGAGGAATTACGGGTATTACATCTAAAACCATCCACTCCGGTTTGTTGAAATTCGAAGTTTCATCAATCTTAAATCGCTCTATTACTTTCAGTCTTTTTAAAATATCGCTTTTTCTCTGGGCTGAAGTTTCAATTTTAAGCTGTGCCCTGAGAGTTATTGAAAGATCTCTTAAATCAACTCTTTTGAGAAGCTCTTTTATAGCTTCACCACCAATTTTTGCAGCGAATTTATCATCCGCTTCAGCATCAAGTCGGGACTTTTCTTCCGGAAACTCATTAATGATCCTGAAGTATTCTTCTTCCGGTATCAGTTCTCTGGGTTTCAAGCCGGTTTTTCCCGGTGAAATAACTACGTAAGATTCATAATAAATAACTTTTTCAAGATCTTTAACCGACATACCAAGAATGTATCCGATTTTGCTGGGCAGAGAACGGAAATACCATATATGAACAACCGGAGTTGCCAGTTGAATATGCCCCATTCTTTCTCTGCGGACACTCTTCATAGTAATTTCAACGCCACACCTGTCACAAATAATGCCTTTATAGCGGATCCTTTTGTATTTTCCGCAATGACATTCCCAATCCCGAACAGGCCCAAAAATTTTCTCGCAGAACAGTCCGTCTTTTTCAGGCTTGAATGAGCGATAATTGATTGTTTCGGGCTTAGTTACTTCCCCATAAGATTGCGCAAGTATAGTATCCGGAGATGCTAAATTAATTGAAATCTTTGAGTAAGTTTTACTTACACCGAAATCGATACCTGATTTGGTATTTAAAGTCAATTTAATCCCTCTAAATTTTATTCGACTTTTACATCTAAACAGAGTCCCTGCAATTCTCTTACGAGAACATTAAAAGACTCCGGTACACCTGCCTGGGGGAGATTTTCCCCTTTGACTATTGCTTCATAAATTTTTGATCTTCCATTTACATCATCGGATTTCACAGTCAGAATCTCTTTTAATGTATGGGCAGCGCCATATGCTTCAAGAGCCCAGACTTCCATCTCACCAAATCTCTGACCACCAAATTGAGCTTTACCGCCAAGCGGCTGCTGAGTGATCAAAGAGTAAGGCCCAATAGAGCGGGCATGTATTTTGTCTTCAACTAAATGCGATAATTTCATCATGTAAATACAACCAACCATAACATCCTGATCGTATTTTTCTCCGGTCATACCATCATATAATTTGGTCTTACAAAATTCGTTCAGACCGGCTTTTCTCAGATAATCCTGTACATCATCAAGAGTTGCTCCATCAAAAACCGGAGTTGCGAACTTCATATTAAGTTTCTTTGCCGATAGACCGAGCATTGATTCGAGGATCTGCCCCAGATTCATACGGGAAGGCACACCTAAAGGATTCAGCACTATATCGATAGGTGTTCCATCGTCAAGAAATGGCATATCTTCAACAGGGACTATTTTTGCAACAACACCTTTATTTCCATGACGTCCTGCCATCTTATCGCCAACCTGAAGTTTTCTCTTTTTAGCGATATATACTTTTGCAAGCTGAACTATTCCCGGGGGAAGCTCATCTCCAACAACTATTTTATATTTGTGTTTCTTAAACTCTTCTTCAAGATTATATTTTTTACTCACAAAATTACTTATAAGAACATTTACAGCAGCATTTATATCTTTATTTTTAATCCAGTCATTATCAAGATCTATATCATCAAAATTCAGTTTATTCAATACCGCAGATGTAAGCTTTGATCCAGCTTTAACTGCCGGTTTCCCATCGCTGATTCTTTTCATCCCCTTAACTACTTCGCCTAAAAGAAGTCTTTCCAGTTTCTCATTCCGAAGCTCAGTTACTGTTTCCAGATCTTTCTTCAGTTGTTTTTCTAGTTTATCAATTTTCTTTTTGTCTTCTTTTTTGGCGCTGGAATCCTTGTTTTTTCTGGAAAATAATTTAGTGTCAACAACAATACCATGCATTCCGGGAGGAGCTTTCAGGGATGCATCTTTTACATCTCCGGCTTTATCACCAAATATGGCTTTTAATAATTTTTCTTCAGGAGTGGGATCAGTTTCACCTTTAGGTGTGATCTTACCGACTATAATATCACCTGCGTTAACTTCGGCACCTATACGGATGATACCGTTCTCATTCAAATTCCTGGTAGCTTCTTCGCTAATGTTAGGGATTTCTCTCGTTAATTCTTCTTCTCCTCGTTTTGTATCCCTTACCTGCAGTTCAAATTCTTCTATATGAATAGATGTATAGACATCTTCACTTACAGCATTTTCGTTTATTACGATAGCATCCTCAAAGTTATATCCTCTCCAAGGCATAAATGCTACTATGACATTGCGGCCTAATGCAAGCTCACCCCCATCAGTCGCACATCCGTCTGCAAGGACATCCCCTCTTTTTACTTTATCTCCTACTTTTACAATAGGTTTTTGATTAATGCATGTATCCTGATTTGTCCGGAAATATTTCGTTATTCTATATGTTTCGTATTCAATATTATCAAAACTTAGTGCGAAGTCGGATACTTTACTTTCCTTATCCAAGTCTCTTTTTATCATAATTTCATTAGCAGTAACTTTCATGACCTCACCGTCAGATCCGGATACGACCATAGTCCTTGAGTCTTGAGCAACCTTTGCTTCCAAACCTGTGCCAACTAAAGGAGCTTCCGGTTTGAGAAGAGGTACAGCCTGTCTCTGCATATTTGATCCCATCAGGGCGCGGTTTGCATCATCATGTTCAAGAAATGGTATTAATGCCGCCGCCGCACTTACTATCTGATTTGGAGAAACATCCATATAACTTACACTTTCCGGAGGCACAACCGGAAAATCTAATTTATAACGGCATTTTACGCGGTCTCTGATAAATTTACCTTTCTTATCCAGCGGTGCATTTGCCTGGGCAATGACAAGATCTTCTTCATCATCAGCAGTAAGGTAATCTACTTCACTTGTAGCAATACTTTTTTCAACTCTTCTATATGGTGTTTCAAGAAAACCGAAATTATTTATCCTTGCATGTATACATATCGATGAGATCAAACCAATATTTGGCCCTTCCGGTGTCTCTATAGGACAAAGTCTTCCATAATGAGTATAGTGAACGTCACGAACTTCAAAACCCGCTCTCTCTCTCGTCAAACCTCCCGGACCTAATGCGCTTAAGCGGCGTTTATGCGTCAACTCTGCCAGCGGATTAGTCTGATCCATAAATTGAGAAAGCTGACTCGTGCCGAAAAATGTATTTATCAACGAAGAAATTGTTCTGGCATTTACAAGATCCTGCGGAGTCAATGTCTCTTTATCCCTAAGATTCATACGCTCTTTTATAGTGCGTGCCATTCTTGCAAGACCAACACTGAATTGAGATGCGAGCTGCTCTCCTACAGTCCTTATTCTTCTATTGCCGAGATGGTCAATATCATCAGTCGAACGTTTTCCATTCTTCAGTTCAAGAAGATATTTTATTATTGCAATTATATCTTCTTTAACAAGGACCGTAACTTCCTCAGAGACTTTCAGATTGAGTTTCTTATTTAGTCTGTGCCGTCCTACAATACCCAGATCATATTTTTTTGGATTAAAAAACAGTCGGTCAATTAGATTTCTGGCTGTTTCAAGATCAGGTGCTTCACCCGAACGCATCTGACGGTAGATCGTCTCAAGAGCTTCCGCTTCGGATTTTGAGGTGTCCTTTCGCATTGTATTAGAGATAACATCGGAATAAACACCGCTGGTACTCTTAAGAAGTAGGAACTCTGTTCTCTTTGCTTTTTTCAGGATTTTTGCCGTTTCGAGTGAAAATTCCGAATATTTTTCCGTATAAATCTCACCCGTTTCTTCGTTAACGATATCTTCTACAAACTTCCTGCCGACAAATTTATCTAACTTCCCTTTTGTTATGTTGACTTTATCAAGCATCCCAAAAAGTTCGTAGACGTCTTTGTCAGTAGAAAAACCGAGAGACCTGAGAAATGTAGTTACAGGGAATTTTTTACGCCTGTCAATATAGACATACATAACATCATTGATGTCAGTAACAAACTCAAGCCACGAACCACGGAAAGGTATGATCCTGCCTGAATAAATCAGTGTACCATTCGGATGCGTCGCTTCATCAAAGAAAACACCGGGTGAACGGTGCAACTGATTCACGATGACTCTTTCGGCTCCGTTAATAATAAATGTTCCCTTTCCGTTCATAAAAGGAAGATTGCCAAGATAGACATCCTGAACAATCGCCTGTGAGAACATACCGGATCCAGCATCTTCATCCTTAAAAGATAAACGCAGTTTAGCCTTAAGGGGTACTGAATAAGAAACACCTCTTTCCTGACATTCCAATACGGAATATTTAGGCTGATCAACGTAATATTCCATGAATTCCAATATGTAATTCTCTCGAGAATCCACAATTGGAAAAATATTACTGAAGACGGCCTGCAAGCCCTGTTTTTTCCGCTCTGCAGGTGGAATATCCTGCTGCAGGAATCCCCTGAATGAGCTTAACTGAATAGCCAGAAGATCAGGCATTTCGAGTATTTGAGAAATCTTGGAAAAATTGATTCTTTCACCATTTTTATTTTGATTTTCCAAAAATATTCCTCTTGTGTTTGTTTGACTATATTTTTTAAATGAAAGGCCGGGAAAATCCTGCCTGACACATTTAATTAAGTAATAAATTATAATTACTTAATTTCAACAATACCGCCGGCTTCTTCTATTTCTGTCTTGATCTTTTCTGCTTCATCTTTAGGAATCCCATCTTTAACAGTATTCGGAACTCCATCAACAAGATCCTTAGCTTCCTTAAGGCCTAATCCGGTAAGTGCTCTAACAACTTTGATTACCTGGATCTTCTTTTCGCCAAAGCTGGTTAAAACAACATCAAATTCGGTTTTTTCTTCAGCTTCCTGAGCAGCTTCACCACCACTTGCAGGAGCAACTGCCATTACCGGAGCAGCGGCAGACACACCGAATTCTTCCTCAAGATCCTTAACAAGGTCTGCCAATTCTACGACAGTTAATTTCTTGATGGATTCTTTGATTTCTGAAATCGTACTCACTTGACTTCTCCTTTACTATAATACTATTATTATTTTGCTCTAAAATTCATAAAATTAACGATAATTATTCCCCGGATGCTCTTGTAAAATGATTATCCAAGATTTTAATCTGGTTTTTCGGGGGTTTCATTTACATCAGAAGAACCTTCAGATGTTTTTTCCTCCATTCCCTCATCTTTTTTCTCTTTTTCGGAAGTTTCAGCTTCAGCTTTTACTTCCTCATCCTTAGGTTCAGATGCGGGGGTTGTTTGTTCTTTTTCTTCTTCAACTGCCGGTTGATCACCAGTTTCCTCTTTTTTATCACGAATTGCACTGAGCACTCCAACAAAATTCCGCAATATACCGCTTAGTGTCATAACCAGACCGGAGATCGGAGAGTTTAAAGAACCAAGCATTTTTGCTATCAGCTCATCACGAGAAGGAAGAGTTATGATTTTTTCAGCACCAGCTTTATCATAAATTATTCCTTCAACAATAGCAGCTTTTAATGGCAGCAATGATGTTTTCTTTTGAAAACCTTCTATCACTTTTCCGGGAAGCATTGCATCATTATAGCTATAAGCAATAGCCGTAGGACCAATCAGATATTTCTGCAGATCATCTAAAGACAAATCTTTAATTGAAAGGATCGTAAGTGTATTCTTCACAATCCTGTAATTAATATCATTTTCCTTAAACTGTGTTCTCAATTTATTGATTGTATCAACATCAATACCGGTAAAATCCGTAAGGTAAACGCCTTTTGCCTCGGAAAATACCTTATGTAATTCTTCTACAACTTGTGTTTTTTCTTCTCGTAACATTTATACATCCATTTATTACAGGTTCTGTAGAATTTCCTGATGGTTCAATTTAATTCCAGGACCCATTGAAGACGAAATTACCATTTTCTTTATATATTGACCTTTTGTTGATGCCGGCTTCAGTTTAACAACAACAGCCAAAAATGTTTTGATATTCTCAGACAGTTTTTCAGTACCAAACGATGCTTTACCCAGCCCGGTATGAATAATACCGGTTTTATCAACCCGGAATTCTATCTTACCTGCCTTTATTGCTTTGACAGCATCAGCCACATCCATAGTAACTGTTCCGCTTTTCGGACTCGGCATCAGACCTCTCGGACCGAGCAGTTTTCCAAGTTTTCCTACCTGGCCCATAACATCAGGGGTTGCAACGACAGAATCCACATCAGCCCAGCCATCCTGGATCTTTTTAATGTAGTCATCAAGACCGACGTGATCTGCTCCGGCTTCCTTAGCTTCATCTTCTTTGCTGCCCTTTGTCAATACAAGTACTTTTTTTGTTTTTCCGGTTCCATGTGGCAGACTTACCACACCCCTTATATTCTGGTCAGCATGTCTCGGATCAACACCCAGATTCATACTGATCTCTACAGTTTCATCAAATTTTGCAGTTGCTGACTTTCCCAGCAGATCCAAACCTTCTTCAAGCGATAATTCTTTCTGCTTGTCACAATTTTCTTTTATTCCGATAAATCTTTTTGACTTTTTCATCTTGACCTATTTACCTGTTAATTAACCACAACACCCATACTTCTTGCAGTACCGGCAATTATTTTCTTAGCGGCTTCTATATCCCCGGCGTTAAGATCTTCCATCTTGGTTTTAGCAATCTCCTCAACCTGAGAATCGGAAATAGTCCCCACCTTATCTCTATTAGGGACTGGTGAACCTTTATCCAGACCAGCAGCTTTTTTTATTAATTCCGAAGCCGGAGGAGTTTTTGTAATAAAAGTAAAACTATGATCTTTATAAACCGTGATAACAACAGGGATTATAAAACCTGCTTTATCCTGAGTTTTAGAATTAAAAGCCTTGCAGAACTCCATAATATTCACACCGCGCTGGCCTAAAGCCGGACCTACTGGAGGTGACGGATTTGCCTGGCCGGCGGGAATCTGTAATTTAATTATACCATCAACTTTCTTTGCCATAACTATTTTTCCTGTTCAACTTGTAGGAAGTCTAATTCTACCGGAGTAGGACGACCAAAAATAGAAACCATTACTTTAACTTTATTTTTCTCCAGATTTATCTCTTCGATAAAACCGGTAAATTCATTAAAAGGACCATCGACTACTTTTACAGAATCTCCAACATTGAAAGGCGAGGAGATGGTTTCCACATCTTCTTTTTGCTGGGTTCTTCCTAATATTCGTCCAATTTCTGAAGGATGAATTATCTGAGGCGAAGTCTGAGAACCTAAAAAATTGATTACTCCGGGAGTATTCAATACAATATGACGAGTTTCTTTATCCAAAATCATTTCCACAAGAACATAACCCGGAAAGAAATTCTTTGTCTTAACAACCTTCTTGCCGTCGCGCATTTCAATAACATTTTCCTGTGGAACCAGAACATTAGTAATCCTGTCTTCACAGTTCGCTCTGGCAACCTCATTTTCTAAACGCTGCAATACTTTTGTCTCCTGGCCGGAATAAACATGAAGTGTATACCAGATCAGATTATCCGGTTTCTTAGGAGCTTTTTGCTCAACGGGCTTTTCTTCTACAGCCTTTTCTTCTTCATTTACTTCTTCGACAATTTCTTCTGCACTCTCTTCAACAATTTCTTTTTCAATTTCATCAGTCTTTTCTTCTACACTCTCTTCGATAACTTCTTCTGTAATAACTTCTTCGACCTTTTCTTCCTCAACGGTATCAGCCGGTGCATCTTCATCCGCAAATAACATCTTTTTCATTTCTTCTGCAGAAGGAAACTCTCCATCGGTAAGACTAAATACAAACCTCCCGGTTTTACCTGATCTTGGAGATTTATTTTCAAAGAATTCAGCAATATCATTTGAAAGTGACAAACTGCTATCCTTTTCAACAATTGCTATATGCTTTGGGTATTCCGGACAGAATATTTTAGTATAACCGGAAGCAACCGTCTCCAGTTCATAGCCTTTGGCTTTTAAATCATCCTGTCTTATTTCTTTATCACTCTTACTCATAACCTATCGCAGCAAAAATGTCATAATTTTAGTCAAACCAAAGTCTACAAAAAATATGTACACCGAGAGTATAATAGATACAACAATTACAACCACTGTTGAACCACGAAGCTCCTGAAATGAGGGCCAGCTAACTTTTGTCATTTCAAAACGGACATCAGACAAGAATTTCTTAATTTTTTGTATCATCTCTAGTTTCTCAAACCGCCGGTCTATTAGCAGGCCTGGAGGGATTCGAACCCCCAACACCCGGATTTGGAGTCCGGTGCTCTACCAATTGGAGCTACAGACCTAAACGGCGTTTATTTTGTTTCTTTATGTATTGTATGTTCACGACAAAATTTACAATATTTCTTATGCTCCAATCTTTCGGAATGAAGCCTTTTGTTTTTTGTCGTTGAATAATTACGCTGTTTACAAACTGTACAAGCTAATATTATTATTTCTCTTTTCTTCTTATCTGCCAAGGGAAAATCTCATCATCTTTTCAATTTAGTCACTCATACCACATTAAAACCGTGGATATTAATTTATCTGTTATTTCTATTCAATAACTTCGGTTACGACTCCGGCACCAACTGTTCTTCCGCCTTCCCTGATTGCAAAACGGAGTTCTTTTTCCATTGCTATCGGTGCTATCATCTCTATTGACAGTTCCACATCATCACCGGGCATTACCATCTCTACTCCCTCGGGTAATGTCGCTACTCCGGTAACATCTGTTGTACGAAAATAGAACTGCGGACGATATCCGTTGAAAAACGGAGTGTGCCTGCCGCCCTCTTCCTTCGTCAGTACGTAAACCTGACCCTTAAACTTCGTATGCGGTGTTATACTGCCCGGGGTCGCTACTACCATCCCGCGCTCCAAAAACTCCTTGTCAACACCACGAAGCAATAAACCAACATTATCTCCGGCTTCCCCACGGTCAAGAATCTTGCGGAACATCTCTACTCCGGTCACTACCGTCTTACGCTTGGCACCAAGACCGATGATCTCAACTTCTTCATTCACATTTACCACTCCACGCTCTATCCTGCCTGTACCAACCGTACCACGACCGGTTATACTGAATACATCCTCTACAGGCATCAAAAAAGTCTTGTCAACATCACGCTCAGGGGTAGGTACATATTCATCTACTGCAGCCATCAGCTCATATACACTCTTAAATGATTCACTCTCTGTCTCCCCGGCTACCGCTGCATTCATCGCCTCAAGAGCACTGCCCCGGATAATTGGTATGTCATCCCCGGGAAACTCATACTGGCTCAGAAGCTCGCGAAGTTCAAGCTCTACAAGCTCCAATAACTCCGGATCATCTACCTGATCTACCTTGTTCAAATATACCACGATGAAGGGAACTCCTACCTGGCGGGCAAGCAGAATATGCTCACGCGTCTGCGGCATCGGACCATCTGCTGCTGATACTACTAGTATCGCTCCGTCCATCTGCGCCGCACCTGTTATCATGTTCTTTACATAATCAGCATGACCAGGACAGTCAACATGCGCATAATGACGATTATCAGTCTCATACTCAACATGAGCTGTCGCTATCGTTATACCGCGCTCACGCTCCTCCGGAGCATTGTCTATAGAATCAAACGTACGGACAGAAGATAATCCCTTCTGACTCAATATCATCGTTATCGCAGCGGTTAAAGTAGTCTTACCATGATCAACATGACCTATGGTACCTATATTAACATGCGGCTTGGTACGCTCAAACTTCTCTTTTGCCATTGCTCTGTATCTCCTTAAAGATGTTTATAATAAATTACGAGCCTACGACCGGGATTGAACCGGTGACCTCATCCTTACCAAGGATGTGCTCTACCGACTGAGCTACGTAGGCCATTCTATTTTTGCTGACTCTGATAAAAAATAGAGCGGGAAACGGGGCTCGAACCCGCAACCCTCAGCTTGGAAGGCTGACGCTCTAGCCAATTGAGCTATTCCCGCTTATTGCCAAACGGGGCATTTGTGGAGAGGGGAGGATTCGAACCTCCGAAGGCTTCGCCGACAGATTTACAGTCTGTTCCCGTTGACCGCTTGGGTACCTCTCCCTCTTCTGTTTTCAATGATCAAATTTCTTCTTTTACAAAGATAGAGCTGGCAGAGGGATTTGAACCCCCGACCTGCTGATTACAAATCAGCTGCTCTACCATCTGAGCTATGCCAGCAGAAATTTCATGCTAAAATTGTCAAAAAACGCGTTTTTCTGATAGACTCGCTAATATAGCATTTTGATTGTAAAGAGTCAATAAAAAACTTGAAATTATTAAATTATTTCTGCCACCAACTTGTCCCGTCCTTCGTGTCTTCCAGAACAATACCCATTTCCAACAATTCATCCCTAATTTTATCGGCGTTATCCCATTCCCGGTTTTTCCGGAAATTATTTCTCTTTGCAATCAGGTTTTCAATTTTTTCATCGTCAACACCAGAGGCTTTTTCATCCGTTGGCAGTATCCTGAGAAAAGTATTAACATCATTTATAAAATCAAGTCCTTCCCTTAGGAATGAGATGTCATTATTGGTCACTAATTTGCTGTCCAGAATAACCTGCATCTGGTTGACCAATTTAAAAAGTTCACCGAGAGCAGCCGGTGTATTAAAATCATCATGCATGTTTGATGCAAAAGCCTGTCTGAAAGATTCAACGTTTTCATTAAAATAATCATATGTTGAACTTAGTGGTTCAGGTTTCGCTTCAGAGGTCTTTCCGGACTTTATCAAATTCTCAGCTTTCTGAATAACCCTGCTTAGCCGTTCCAGAGCATTTTCAGCACTTATAATAGAATCATCATCAAAACCAATTGATTTTCTGTAGTGGGTCTGTAAAAAGAAAAGTCTGATTGCTTCAACCTTGTATTTTTTCACCGCATCCTTAACCAGAACAACGTTTCCTTCTGACTTTGCCATCTTTTTATTTCTGATATTCAGAAATTCATTATGCATCCAGTAATTCGCAAAATCATTATTGCTGCATTTGGCCTGAGCGATCTCATTCTCATGATGAGGAAAAATCAGATCTATCCCGCCGCCATGTATATCAAACTTACTGCCAAGTATTTTTGTAGACATCACGACACATTCTGTGTGCCATCCGGGACGTCCTTCTCCCCAGAGACTGTCCCAGGCAGGTTCTCCCGGCTTAGCAGGTTTCCATAGTGAAAAGTCCTCAATATTCTTTTTCAGGCTCTGGATTTTCTCATCAACTCTTTGACCTTCCAACATGCTGTTAAGATCCTTGCCGGATAACTTACCGTATCCTTGAAACTTTGAGACCTCGAAAAAAACATTACCGTCCGATTCATAAGCAAGACCATCATCCTGCAATTCCTTTATTAGTTCGATCATCTCTTTGATATAATTAGTGGCTCTCGGAGAATGGTCAGGAGGAGATACTCCAAGACTTCTGTTATCATCAAAAAATTGTTTAGTATAGCGGTCCGCTATTTCCTCTACCGTAGTATTCTCTTTATTAGCCTGCATGATAATTTTATCATCGATATCCGTGATATTCTGTACAAAAATTACCTTATTGCCAAGATAACTGAAATATCTTCTTACGGTATCAAAAAAGATCAACGGCCTGGCGTTACCGATATGAATGAAATTATAAACCGTCGGCCCGCAAATGTATATACTGACCTCGTTATCTTTTAGAGGGATAAATTCTTCCTTCTTCTTTGATAAAGTATTATAAATGTATATGGGATTTTTATTCTTCATAATTTTCTTCCTGATTTTCAGATATTTATTCTATTTGATAACCGCTCTCAGAAGGTCCGCACATCGTTCAATACCGAGTATTTCAAGGACTTTTGGCAGTTCAGGCCCCTGCATCAATCCTGTTAAAGCGACCCGGACGGGTATCCACAGTTCTTTACCTTTTAAACCTGTTTCGTTCTGAACTGCTTTCATAGCCATCTGAAAATTCTCAATTGTCAGCTCATCGAGGTCCTTTAATTGGCCCAGAAGACTTACATATACCTTCTGAGAATCCTCATTATTGATAACCTGTTTTTCATCATCGCCGGTTATCTGAAAATCACCTTTAAAAAAAATTGTGGAAACCTTTGGAAAATCTGTAGTCTTTTCAACATAGTTCCTTGCTATCTCAACTATTTTTTCCAGCCTGTCATGATCTTTTTCGACCATTCCGGCTCTTTTATATTCAGTATCGGCGATCTGTATACATTTTTGTTTATCCATAGATCTTATATACAATCCGTTCATCCAGTTCATCTTAACATGGTCGAAAGCTGCCTGACTTTTTGATATTCTGGATAGGTCAAACTCCTTTATCAACCGATCAACTGAGAGGATCTCTTCTCCTGACTCGGAAGACCAGCTCAGCAGGCTGAGGAAATTGATCAGCGCCTCGGGGAGATATCCCTCATTTTTGAACTCCTCAACGGAGGTATGACCATGTCTTTTAGATAATCTGACACCGTCCATACCGGTTATCATCGGTATATGTGCAAATTCAGGCACATTATACCCCAAAGCCTCATACAGTAAAATCTGTTTCGGTGTATTTGAAACATGATCATTACCGCGTATGACATGAGTGATTTTCATAAATGAATCATCTACAACAGCCGAAAAATTATAGGTGGTCGATCCATTCTCCCGCAGAATGACAAAATCGGTTAAATTCTCTCCCTCAAATCTTATCTCCCCCTGTACGATATCCTTCAATACAACAGGTTTATCAGGAACACGAAAGCGCAAAACCGGATTTTTACCTTCTTTTCTGAATTTATCTATTTCATCTTCTTTCAGATCTCTGCATTTACCACTGTAACCCGGATGACGCTTTTCTGCCAAAGCTTTTTTCCGTTCGGCCTCAAGCTCCTCTTTTGAGCAGAAACAATAATATGCATTTCCATTTTCGATCAGTTTATTAATTTCATTCTGATAGATTTCTTTACGTTCAGATTGTCTGTAAGGGCCGAATCCGCTTTCCTTATCAGGTCCCTCATTCCAATCCAGCCCCAGCCATCTGAGATCATTATAAATACTCTGTTCAGATTCAAGCGTTGATCTTTCCAGGTCAGTATCTTCAATCCGCAGAATAAATTTACCGCCAGAATGACGAGCGCACAGCCAGTTTAGAATTGCTGTTCGGGCATTTCCGACATGCAAAGAACCGGTCGGACTTGGTGCGAATCTTACTCGTACTTCATCATTCATTTCGTTATACCTTTTCAACTTTTTTTCTGTTATTGATCCATTTAACAAATAATACCAGCAGGACAATAGTCAGGATGATAAAAATTACCTTATTATAGTTCTTGATTAATGAAATCACATTCTCCCAGTTTTCACCTAACATATATCCACTGTAAATCAGAACTGTGTTCCAGAGCGCACAGCTTATTGCAGAAAATATAACCACTTTTTTTATGTCTAATTTAGTTATCCCTGCAAAAAATGATATAACTGATCTCGCACCTGAAAGAAATCTATTTGCTGCTACAACACCATAACCATATTTATTGAACCATTTCTCCACTTTATGATATTCTGTTGAAGAGAAAAAACGAAGATTCTTTGAATCAACTATCCTCTTCCCGAATAAATATCCGAAAAAATAGATCGTCATAAAACCGGCAATGCTTCCGATAGTTGTAGAAATAAAAACGTATTCAAAACTTAGTGATTTTGTTCCTACAAGATAAGCGCCAAACACTATAATTGTGTCACCCGGAACGGGAGGAAAAACATTCTCAAAGAAGGAACCGGCAAATAGTATTAGGTAAATTAATATGGGATTTATTGATTCAATCCATCTTAGAAGATCTTCCATTTTTAAATCACTTTACTCATTTCTCTAAAATTAGGGATACAGCTTCAGCGGTAGCGCCTTCTCCTCTGCCTTCAGGCCCCAGACATTCCGAAGTAGTCGCTTTTATAGAGATATTTTTTATGTCAATACTCAATACTTCAGCAATATTTTTCCGTATATCATTAATAAAACCGGCAATTTTCGGTTTTTGAAGAATTATAGTGCAATCAATATTCTGAATAGAAAAACCGTTATCAGCAATAATTTCCGCAGTCTTTTTCAGAAGTTCAAGGCTTGAGATATCTTTATAAACGGGATCTGAGTCTGGAAAATGTGTTCCGATATCACCTAATGCTGCAGCTCCGAACAATGAATCCATAATCGCATGAACTATCACATCCGCATCAGAATGACCAAGCAGGCCTTTATCATTAGGTATCTTCACTCCGCCTAATGTCAGACTTCTGCCCTCAACCAATTTGTGAGTGTCTTTACCAAAACCGATCCTAACGTTCAATTTTATATCCTTTTTGTTTTAAAATTTTCTCCGCTTTCAGGATGTCATCCTGATATGTTATCTTAATGTTATCAATTTCACCCTCGATGATATAAACATCCCCGACATACTCATTATACAGGTCGCCGTCATCGTTTGCCTTGTAATTATCTTCTGCCGCTCTCTTATGGGCAGCAAGAATGTCATCTTTCCGGAAAACCTGAGGTGTCTGGGCATGTCTTAAATTACTTCGTCCGACATATTCCTGTATTATATTATCTCTTTCGAAAAATGTACTGTCGGTAACATTTACAGACGGCAATGCAGCGCCATACTTTTCTGCTTTGGTAATCAGTTTGGTAACGAGTTCGACCGAAACTGCAGGTCTGACCGCATCATGAATAGCCACTATCTCTATTTCTTCAGGTACAGCCCTTAAACCATTAAAAACCGACTCCTGACGGGTTTCTCCGCCTGAAACAAATGTTATATTTTTGCTGTCCGGATAAAAGCTGAGCAGATCATTTTTAATAACTTCAATCTCATTCTCTGGGGCAGCTATTACAATACCATCTATACATCCTGCTTTATACAAAGTCTCAATAGACCATACAATTACCGGATGATCCAAAATATATGAGAACTGCTTTTTTTGGCCGAAACGGATTCCTTGTCCGGCCGCAGGAATAACAGCCGCAGTTTTTGAGTTTGTTTCTAAAGACATTTTATCAGGTTGGTTTGCTGGTTAATGATCAATTTTATAGTATAACCATAGAATCTCCATAACTATAAAACCGGTATTTTTCTTTAATAGCCTTTCTGTAAGCCTTAAAGATCAGGTCTCTTGAAGCGAAGGCGGATACCAGCATTAATAGAGTAGAACATGGCAGATGGAAATTAGTAATTAACCTGTCAACAAGTTTAAAATCATAAGGAGGAAAGATAAATTTATCTGTCCAGCCTGTATAGGGCTTAACTAAATTTTCTGATGTAATAGAGTATTCAAGTGATCTGACCGAAGTTGTTCCGACACAGACTACTGCTCCTCCATTACTTTTTGTTTCATTTATGGTTTTTGCAGATTCTTCCGAAATCTCAAAATATTCCGAGTCCATACGGTGTCTTGTAAGGTCTTCAACCTGAACCGGCCGGAATGAACCAAGACCGACATGAAGTAAAATAGGAACGATCTTGACACCTTTTTTCTCAATAGCTTTTATTAATTTTTCTGTAAAATGTAAACCGGCAGTCGGCGCTGCTACTGCACCTCTGACCTTTGCATAAACTGTCTGATATGTGTTTTTATCCGACGGTTCGGGTTCTCTGTTTATATATGGTGGCAGCGGAGCACGGCCGATCTTTTCAACTACATCAAAAAAGTCACCATCATAATCAAACCTAACCACTCTGCCGCCGGAAACAGTATTATCAAGAACATCGCACATTATGTTGCCGTTAACAATAAGCCTGTTACCGATCCTGACTTTCCGTGCCGGTTTAACCAGGACTTCCCACAGATTATTCTCTAACTGCCGTAATAAGAAAATTTCAACCTCTGCTTCTGTTTTTTCTTTCATGCCAATCAAACGGGCAGGAAATACCTTTGTCTGGTTAATAACAAGGCAGTCTCCATCATTCAAATAATCAATTATACTTGAAAAAACTGATTGTTCGATCTTTGAATTCTCCCTGTTTACAACCATTAACCGAGAACTGTCCCTCGGTTCAATAGGATGCTGGGCAACCAAATCAGCAGGTAAGTTATATTTAAAATCCGATAGTTTCATGAACAACTCCTGTATATTTCATTTTTTTTCATCCGATCAATTAATCTATATCTATATTAGTATTACTTTCAAATATTGATACCTGACCTTTTGGCGGTTTAATATGCATATGTTTATAAGCGTATAATGCAGCAACTCTTCCCTGTCTTGTTCTCTTTAAAAAACCTGCCTTCAAAAGGAACGGTTCAACAATCTCTTCCAGAGTATTTGTCTCTTCATTCAAAGTAGCTGAAACAGCATCGATCCCAACAGGTCCGCCACTGTAATTTTCCATGATCACCCGCAGATACTTTCTGTCCAGCACATCCAGTCCCAGTTCATCAACTCCCTCGAGCTCAATAGAGTTTCGGGCAACATCCTGATCTATACTTCCATCTCCTTTTACCTGAGCATAATCTCGTACTCTCCTTAACAGCCTGTTGGCAATTCTCGGAGTTCCTCTCGATCTTCGGGCAATCACAAAAAGAGCTTCTTCCCTGATCGGTGTTTTCAGCATTTCTGCAGATCGTTTTAATATTTCCTTTATGTCATCTTCAGGGTAAAAATCAATATGATAATGCAGACCGAATCTATTCCTTAAAGGAGCGGACAGCAATCCGGCTCTGGTGGTTGCTCCAACTAACGTGAATTTTTTCAGTGGAATATTTACGGTTTTTGCAAAAGCTCCTTTATCAACCACAAAATCGACTTTAAAATCTTCCATAGCCGGATAAATGAATTCTTCCACTGCGGTACCAAGCCTGTGGATCTCGTCAATAAAAAGAACATCCCCGGCTTTTAAACTTGTTAATATACCCATCAAATCGCCTGCTCTTGTCAGTGCAGGACCTGAAGCAGTAATTATTTTAGCATTCATTTCATTAGCAATAATATGTGCTAATGTGGTTTTCCCTAAACCGGGAGGACCGTGAAGCAGAACGTGTTCAATAGGTTCTTCCCGGTGTTTTGCCGCTTCAATTGAGATATTAAGCTTTTCGATAGTTGCTCTTTGACCAACATAATTCTTTATCAGCTTTGGCCTTAGAGCATAATTGAACTGCTCTTCACCATCCATAACAGGTTTATTGCTGATCAGACGTTCCCTGGTCACTCTTTCTCCACCGGTGTAGTTGTGTTAAATATTCTCTGAAGCAGGTCTTCTACCTTATCTATGCTGCTGTCCTGAGACAAAGCCTTTGTAATAAGATTTTCAGCTTCAACACGTCTATAACCCAGTTGAGTTATGAGAATATTCATTGCATCATCTTCAAAATCTTTAATTTTATCGGGAATATCCACTTTATTCACCACACCATAGGCTGAGACATATTTAGTCATTTTTCCTTTAAGTTCAGCCACGATTTTATCCGCCATTCTGCCGCCTATGCCGGGGAGTTTCTTTAAAGAATGGACATCTCCGGATTCAATTGCTGAGCCTATCTCAGGAACAGGTACAATTATTGCCTGAAGGGCTTTTTTCTCGCCTAAACCTTTTACAGTAGTAAAAATATTGAAGAATTCTTTATCCGATCTATCAAGAAATCCGACTAATTTCGGGAAAAGATTACCTACACCAACACCGCCCTCAATATAATACATTGTGAATAACAACACCTTATCACCGATCTTGTGAGTTTCTTTCAGATGTTCGATCTGAACCGGGGGTATAGAAACTTCGTAATATACGCCATCGTTATTTATAATAACCGAAGATTCGCAGAACTCGTCAATATTTCCTGATATTTTTGAAATCATTAATTTATAATACGGGTTTAATACCTGGATAAATTCGGATCAACTGTATTTCTGTTTACTACATTTGCATGACACAAAGCCGCAGCCAGAGCATCAGAAATGTCAGGCGGGGACGGTGGCGAATCAAGATTTAAAACACTCATTATCATCATTTGTACCTGCTCTTTTGAAGCATGCCCGTTCCCTGTTAACGATTTCTTTATTCTGTTAGCGCTATACGAAACCACACCAACAGAGTTTTTGCCGGCAGCAAGGATGATCGCCCCTCTTGCATGCCCCATTATTATTGCTGTTTTCGGATGCTTATAATGACTGTAAAGTTCCTCAATTACAACAATATCCGGATTAAATTCATTTATTATTTCACAGAGGTTATCGAAAATTGATGTCAGACGCACTTCTAAAGCATGGTTTCTTTTTGTCTTAATTACACCTGCTTCATTCAAAATAATATCATTATTCAATACTTCAATGCAGCCGTATCCGGTATTTTCCAGACCCGGATCAATTCCCAGTATTCTCACCGCTTTCCTCTGTTAGGATTCCATGTGGATCTGACTGGGATCTATATCAAAATTAGAATAAACATTCTGTACGTCGTCTTGATTTTCCAAAGTATCCAGAAGTTTTAAAACTGCATCAGCATCTTTGCCTTCGACTTTAACAGATGTCTTCGGCAATTTTGTTATCTCCGCAGAAGATAAAGTTATACCTGATTCTTCCAATGATGTTTTCACAGATTCAAAATCTTCAGTTAAAGTAATAACTTCATAAGTATTATCATCATTAGAAAAATCTTCCGCACCAGCCTCAAGCGCTATCTCCATAAGAGAGTCTTCATCACCATCATAATTATCTATAAGAATCAAACCCTTAGTTTCAAAAATCCAGGAAACAGCTCCCAGTTCAGCCATACTGCCATTGTGTTTTGTCAGTATATGACGGATTTCCGAGACGGTTCTGTTCTTATTATCTGTTAAAACATCGATCAGGATCGCAACTCCACCGGGACCATACCCTTCATAAGCGACTTCATCATAAGTCACTCCCGGTAATTCACCGGTCCCTTTTTTAATTGCGCGCTCTATGTTAGCCATTGGCATGTTCAAGGATTTTGCAGAGGTGACTGCCGTTCTCAGACGGGGATTAGCCGACTCATCTCCCCCTCCTGTTCTTGCAGCAGTTGTAATTTCTTTTATAAGTTTAGTAAATAGCTTCCCTCTTTGATCGTCAACCCTTGCTTTTTTGTGTTTTATGCTTGACCATTTTGAATGACCGGACATACTAAACCTCAAAAATATGATTAATATATAACTAAGAAATCAAATAATTTAATAGTTTTAACCTCGCTGTGGCAGGGAATAAAACACATTTTTCCAAAATATGAAATTTAATACATAAAACACCGTTTTCCTAAGAAAAAATGCTCTGCAGACTGAAAAATAATGATATAATTTTGCTGATAAGATATAACTTTTTTATTTAAACATTTTAATTTTCAGCTGTAATCATCCGGAGTGTAATTTAAATTCGGCATTAACCATTTTTCTGTTTCTATAACCTTCAGATTCTTTCTTCTGCTGTAATCGGCTACCTGATCCTTTCCTATCTTACCCAGAGCAAAATATTTTGCATCCGGATGAGCAAAGAAAATCCCGCAGACCGATGCGGCAGGATCCATTGAAAAAGTTTCAGTAAGGCTAATCCCGGTATTATTCCTGACATCCAGGAGTCGGAATATTGTTTCTTTTTCTGTATGGTCAGGACATGCCGGATAGCCTGGTGCAGGTCTTATACCTATGTATTTTTCTTTGATCAGCTCCTCAATGGAAAAATTTTCATCCTCTGAATACGCCCAATATTCCTTTCGTATTTTCTCATGCAGTAGCTCGGCAAAAGCTTCAGCAAGCCTGTCTGCTACAGCTTTTAATAATATTGCAGAATAATCGTCATTATCTTTTTCGAATTTTCTTGCCAATTCCTTTACTCCAAGACCGGAAGTTACGGCAAAAAGACCAATATAATCATTTATCCCAAGTTCTTTTGGTGCTATATAGTCAGCTAAGGCCCGGTTTGGCTTATCCTTCATTTTAATCGCTTGCTGTCTGAGGGTATGAAGCTTTGAAATCACATTTGTGCGGTTATCCTTGTCATATATTTCAATATCGTCCCCAATGGAATTTGAAGGGAAAATACCAAATACACCATTTGCTTTAACTGATTTCTCTTTTGAGATCAGATCTATCATTCTATTTGCATCATCGAATAACTTTTTAGCTTCTTCTCCAACTCCGGGTTTTTCAAATATTCTGGGGAAGTTACCTTTCAATTCCCATGTTATAAAAAAGGGTTTCCAGTCAATGTACTTTCTAATCTCCCCGATCGGGATATCCTTTAATGATCTTACTCCCAGAAAACTTGGTTCTCTTAAAGAATCCCATTCAGCACGATAACGATTTTTCCTGGCCTCATCTAGAGACAGAAAACTTTGTTTTCTTGATCTGCTGAGATGTTCTTCACGCAGAGCACTGTATTCTTTATCTATTTCTGCAATAAAATCGTGCTTAGACACATCCGAGTTAAGATTATTTAGGACAGATACACTTTTCGAAGCATCTTTCACATGAACCACAGCCAATGAATAATTGGGAGAGATTTTTACAGCCGTATGGATTTTAGAGGTTGTTGCACCACCGATTAATAATGGTATTTTTAAGTCCGACCTTTCCAGTTCTTTTGCAAAATGGATCATTTCCTCCAGAGAAGGAGTGATCAGTCCGCTGAGGCCTATTACATCTGCTTTATTATCTTTTGCTGCCTGTAATATTTTATCGGCCGGAACCATGACACCGAGGTCAATAATTTCATAATTATTACATGATAGAACAACACCAACAATATTCTTACCGATATCATGGACATCACCCTTAACCGTAGCTAAAACTACTTTTGCCTTCGCAGAGGCACCCTTCTTTTTTTCTTTCTCAATGAATGGTATCAGATAAGAAACAGCCTTCTTCATTACTCTCGCACTTTTTATCACCTGAGGCAGGAACATCTGACCTGATCCGAATAATTCCCCGACTTTGTTCATACCGTTCATCAGCGGTCCTTCTATTACACCCAGGGATGTTTCAGATTCTTTCCTTGCTTCATCCGTATCTTCTTCAATAAAATCTGTAATTCCTTTTATCAGTGCATATTCGAGGCGGAAATTTACATCATTATCTCTCCATTCATCTTTTGTGGAAATTTCTTTTCTTTCGTCTGAATAATTTTCCGCAAATTCGACCAGTCTTTCTGTTGCATCGGATCTTCTGCATAGAATCACATCTTCAACAGCTTCTAAAAGATCCTTCGGGATATCTTCATATACGTCTAACTGACCCGCGTTAACGATACCCATATCCATACCTGCAATTATCGCATGATAGAGAAATGCTGAGTGCATCGCTCGTCTTATCGCCTCATTTCCTCTGAATGCAAAAGAGATATTGCTCACACCACCGCTGACAGATGATCCGGGAAGATTGTTTTTTATCCATTTCACTGTTTCTATATAATCCAGGGCATACTTATTGTGCTCTTCTATACCAGTGGCAACGGTGAGTATATTCGGATCGAATATTATATCTTCGGGAGAGAAACCGACCTTCCTGGTCAGGATATTATAAGCCCTCTCACAAATCTGAATTTTTCTTTCAAATGTAACAGCCTGCCCCTCTTCATCAAATGCCATTACAATAACCGAAGCGCCATATTGAAGAATGGATTCTGCCTGTCTGATAAATTTTTTCTCTCCTTCTTTCAGACTGATGGAATTCACAACACCTTTTCCCTGCAGACATTTTAAACCGGACTCGATAACAGACCACTTTGATGAATCCAGCATGACCGGAACTTTACAAATCTCCGGTTCGGATGCGATAAGATTCAGGAATTTTGTCATAGCCTCTTCAGATTCCAGAAGCCCTTCATCCATATTAATGTCAATTATCTGAGCGCCATTCTCCACCTGCTGTCTTGCCACACTTAGTGCAGATTCATAATCTCCTTCCATTATCAGTCTTTTGAACTTTCTGGATCCCGCAACATTTGTTCTTTCACCGATATTAATAAAATTTGAATCCGGCCTTACTACCAGCGGTTCAATTCCACTCAGACTTAAATAAGTTTTTTTAGAAGGAATCCGTCTCGGCGGACAGTCTTTCAGAATTTCAGATATAGCTTTTATATGTTCCGGTTTTGTCCCGCAGCAGCCGCCTGTAATGTTGATAAAACCGCTATCCGCATATTCCCTGATCTGCTCTGCCATAAATTCCGGCGATTCATCATATTCACCAAATTCATTCGGCAAACCTGCGTTAGGGTGAAGACTGATAAAAACCTGAGCTAAACCTGAGATCTCTTGAATATAAGGGCGCATCTGTGGAGAACCCAGCGAACAATTCAGACCGACGCTAAGAAGATTTCTCGTTTGTGAGATGGATACCCAGAAAGCTTCCACAGTCTGGCCGGATAATGTTCTTCCGCTTGAATCAATAATTGTCCCGGAGATCATAACAGGAGTATCTTTATTTTTCTCTCTTGAAACTTCATAAATTGCTTTGAGGCATGCTTTGCAGTTCAGAGTATCAAAAACGGTCTCTACAAGAAGTAGATCAACTCCGCCGTCTATCAATCCGGAAATTTGAGTTTTATAAGCGCTTGACAATTCGTCAAAGGTAATCGCTCTGTAACCGGGATCATTTACATCAGGTGAAATAGAGAGTGTTTTGTTTGTGGGACCGATAGACCCTGCACAAAAACGGGGTTTACCGGAATCAGCCTTTGTATATTCCACACATAATTTTTTAGCTATCCTTGCTGCATTCAGGTTTATTTCATAGGTGTAATCTTCAGTATCATAATCAGCTTGAGACACGGGATTTGCATTAAATGTATTAGTTTCAATTATATCAGCGCCGGCATTTAAGTATTCAGCATAAATACTTCTTATCAGATCCGGATTCGTTAAAGATAAAATGTCATTGTTGCCTGTCAGACCTTTGTTGTGGTCAACAAATTTCTTTCCTCTGAAGTCAACTTCACTCAAATTATACTTTTGAATGAGAGATCCCATTGCCCCGTCAAGGACAAGAATACGATGTGATAAAATTCCCCTGAGTTCTTTCAAAATATTATTCATCGTACATTCACTTTAAAAATGGAAGTGGAAGAAATGTTTTAATATAAAGAATTTTTACATCATTCAAAAGTTATAAAATTTGTGAATATTATTGTCTCTTATTTGTATAACATGAAAGCTTCCTTGAGGATTCTATAAAATAAATAATATACTTGCAAATAAGAATAATATTTAGTAGAATTATAGTATCACTTTAATTAGAATCTTTAAAGAGTGTTACTTGCTTATAAATAACGGATAAAATAAGATATCCGTAATTCAAATTTTATTACAGGAGGATAAGATGTTTCGGAAACTAGCAATGTTAGTATTAACTTGTTCGCTGACCTTCTATTTTTCAGTTGATGTTATGGCTCAGGAAAGCAATAACAGATTTGGAATAAAAGCCGGTTATTCACTTGGTTCATTATTAATGGATCCTGATCCGGCAATTGACGGTCATACCATGACGAGCGGTTATTTATTCGGATTTTCTTTGGAAAGACATATCCGCGGAAAAGTAACTTTTGCACCGGAAATATTTCTGATAAAAAACGGTGACAAATTCACTCATCTTGATTCAGAGAATTCCACTCAAAACAGAACTTCTGAATTTAGTGAAACTTACTTAATGATTCCGATTCTCTATAAATATTATTTTAATGGCTTTTCAGACCGTTCATTCTTATCATTCGGCCCGGAAGTTTCTTTTATATTAAAATCAGAAATCAAACCAAATGTGACTTCAAATTCTGGTTCTGATAATGCAAAATGGCTAAAGTTTTCTACTTTTGCTGTTACACTTGGCGCCGGATTTGAAAAAGATATGCCAAACAGTCCTCTAACTCTTGTTACTGAGGTTCGTTATTCTCGAGGACTGCAGAACTTTAACAAGAACAATCCTCAATTCAGTGCTGTAAAGTTCAATTATCAGGTTTTTCAGCTATCTCTTGGCTTAAAATTCTAAATAAAGTTTTCTTGACAAAAACCCCCATTAACAAATTTTAATGGGGGTTTTTATTTCTACAAATCAAAAAATAAAAAAGAGAGTATTAACGGCACAATAATGGCGCTATTTTAAAGAAAACAGGAATCTTATTAATAATTGAGGATATTGCATTGCTCCGAGAAAAAAACACAATAAAACCACTAAAATATTCAAAAAAAGTGTTGATTTAATTGAAACAATTTAGCACTATATATTGTTACAAATAATAAACCGATTTGCATATTTTGGGGAATCATGGCAGAAATATTAGACCAAAGTGAAATTGATGCACTATTGAATTCTACTTTTGAGGGTGATGATAGTGATATTGATGAAACCGAAGAACAAGTTGCTGATTTACCAAAACCCAAAAAAGGTTTCTTTAAACCTGCTATAAAACCTAATCTTCATTTTGATTTCAGATATACTTCACCTGTTTTAAAGAGTGAAAATATTTTATTAAATCCGACGAAGAGTAATGAAGATTTTGATAAAGATAAGTTGGTAGTAAGATCTGTAATAAATTACAGCAATTTAAAACACAAAGACAAACAACATTAATCTTATTTCTTCTTGAACATTTCCGACCATTTTTTCTCTGCTTCTTCTCTGCTTAAAAGTTTTTTACTTGATTTTTTGGTATTACTTCTTTCAGATGGTGTAAAATAACCGCAGAAATTCGCCAGTTCTTTTTCTTTGACCAATTCCGCCTGTGGTTCTTTACAGCTTTTTGGAGCTTTTACATCATAAAATTTACAATTTAAGCAGCAATGAAGAAAACTATTGCAATGAGGACAAGTATCAAGTCTCCTTGGTTTATCTGGTAAATCTTCAGTCCTTTGACACTTCCAGCAGCGCATAGAATATCCTGTTTTTTAATAGTAATGAAAATAAGTATGTGATTAGTAATAATAAAAAAGAATTCATGAAAAAATATGCAGGACTCTAAATATATATCCGTCTCTGGTCCAATAAATTCGTATTATCGTATAATAAGGAGAAATTTGAATAGAATCCTGAATTCTGCAGTGCAGCCTGTTGTGATTGAAGAAGAGTGTATGCTTTTTCAATCTGTGTATATTGTCTTTTAAGACTTTCTTCTCTAATTTGATATCGGCTTTCATATTGGGATATCTGCCTGTCAACCGTCGTAGTCTGTCTTTTTACTGATGATATATCAGTATCGATTATTCTGCCTGTTCTTGTATAGTTTTCAAGAAAATCATCTAACTGAACAGCAATACCGTTATCTCCGGAAAAAAGGTCCAGAACCGCATCCGGTTTTTCTAAAATAACATCTTCCAGAGTATCCTCATCGTCTATTTCTAATATTCCACCGGTGTTTATTTTCACTCCCAATTCAGTCAGAACCGATGGATTACCTGATTCCACCCCGGAAACTTTGCTGGATATAATTGTTCTCAAACCGATACGCAAATTAGAATATGTGAAATTTCCGGACAGCTCCCCCCGTTCATTCTTGGAAACATCAACTTTTGATTTTGCAGAAATATAATTTATGGTCTCATTATATACATCAATAAATTCCTCGATCTGTTTAATAACGGTCTCTGCATCAGAAGAAATGGTAAATGTTTCCGGCTCATCATTAGATTCCTGTGCTTTTCTTAATTGTATTGTCACCCCCTGAATAACCTCGGTGATCTTATTTGTTGAGGACGTAATCTCAATTCCGTTGATCTCAAAGAGTGAATCTAATTCTTCCGAAACTTCAGTAAGATATCCGCCCTTGGTAGTTGTGGCAGCAATCCTCGTACCTTCATCATCATCAATAAATCCTAAAAACTCCAGCAGTTCCGAATCTCCCGAATCCTGAAGGGTTATAGTATATTCACTTCCCTCTTCATCAGACACAAAAGTAAGTTTGCTTTTAGTTGAGCTGCTCGAGATTACATTCGCGGAAATATCTTCAACAGTATCATTAATTTCGGTAGCGATCCTTGACAGGACACTGCTGTTAGATTCAGACTCATTTTCAAATTCTATAGACACAGTGACAGAACTGTCAGAACCGACCTGAATAGAGATTTCCTGAGTTGTTCCAAAAAATTCATTCGCAATGGTAGTTGAACTGGATGTCAATTTATCTGAGACGGCGATATCATTTTGAGCCAATCTTGAAATAGATAATGTGTTTACACCTGTAACAGCAGTAGCATCGGCTTCAACGGTAAAATAAGACTCATTGCTTGAAACAGCAGTTTTTGCGGATAGTTTTGCTTCCGTCCCAACTAATGAAAAATTCTTGGCCTGCGTCCGAAGTTTTTTCAGAGTAGTTTTCAGATCGGTCAAAACATCCTGTTTTTTCGACAGAGAAGTCTTTTTCTCTTTCAATTTCTCTACAGGTTTATTTTCCCGGGCGGCGTAGGCGCTTAAGTATTTATCAAGAGATGTGGTTGAGCCGAGTGAAGATATTTCTGCCATATTTCTACTGATTTATTGTATAGGGATATAAATTAAATACGAAAACAGCAAACAGAGTATTCAATTTTTTTTAGATCTATATAATATAAACTGATAATTATTAGTTTTTGTTTCATTCTCACTTGGGATTGCACTTTTTATTTGCTTTTACGTATTCATTTTGTAATTTGAATTGTCAATAATTCAAGAGGTTATTATGTATACATATAATACTAAAACAAGATTGCGAGATACAGATGCATCCGGATATCTGTATTTCTGTTCAATAATAGACCTGGCCCATGAGGCTTATGAATCATACCTAAGGACAAACAACTTAGATATTGGAGAATTAATCAAATCCGGAAAATATCTGATCCCCTTAGTCCGTGTAGAATCTGATTTTCTGAAAATTATATATGCCGGTGACGAGATATCAATCAGTTTGATCTGTGACAAAATAGGAAGCAGTTCCTTTACTATAAGCTATTCTTTTGAAAATAGCAAGAGAGAAATTCTTGCCAGAATAAAAACTGTCCATGTAACAATTGACAAGGAATCAAAATCAAAAATAAACATTCCTTATCAATTAAAAGGAGCACTGCAGCAGATTAAGTTTTAATCTAATATTCTCCAATTTTTTCAGCTAATGTTTTTAGAGCTTCTCTGTCCGGTTTAAAAGAATCATTTATATTTACTTCAGGAAACGGCAAGAATCTTACCGGAATTTTGAATCTCGGCAGATTTTCCAGGAGAATTTCAGTTAAAAATTCTTCATTCAGTAAAATACCTTCCTGCATTTTTATAAATGCTGCAGGCCTGTATCCGAACTCCTTATCCTCAACAGGAACTACCACAGCTTGTAAAATACCCGGCTGAGCAAGAATATATTGTTCAATTTCTTCAGGATGAATGTTCTCTCCTCCTGAAGTGAACATGTTGTCTTTCCGTCCCTGAACCACTAAGCAGTTTTTTTCGTCCAAATATCCGATATCACCGGAATGATACCACCCCAGGGTATCTCTGATATCGACAACTTTATCATTTTTTAAATAACCTGAACAAAGTGTATTACCTCTTAGTAAAATTTCATTTTCCTCGGAAAAAGACATCTCTCTGGATTCCAAAAGTCTTCCGGATGTCTTAAGCACCTCCGGATCCGACCCGACTGGAGAAGTTGTAACCTGTGAGCACATTTCTGTGTTTCCATAACTGGTATGAACCGGTAATCCGGAATCGTATGCTTCTTTTATTGTATCATATTCAACAGAGCTCCCCCCGAGGACAATCGCTTTTAGACCTTTCAGGTTATCTTTTTTTACATCCTCCTCGAGAAGTCGTCTTAATTGAGTATATACTAAAGACAAATGAGAAATTCCATGTTTTCTGATCTGCAGAAACATATCATTTTTATCAGATGAGATAACGACAGCACCTCCACCGATCAGAGACCTGTAAATAATTGAAAATCCTCCAATGTGGTAAAGAGGTAATGTCAGCAGCCATTTATCACCGGGATCAAAGCTTATATTTGAATTTGCTCCAATTGCACTGAATATATGGTTCCTGAATGAGTGAATAACAGCCTTATTTCCCCCTGAACTCCCCGATGTGAATATAACAGATGCCGGACTCTCTATATCAAAAACTCTGTTATTGGATTTTCGGGGAGAGTCTTCTATTAAAGTATCGTTTATATTATATTTTTTGATACCAGGTAGGTTTAACCTCTGAAAATACATATCTGAAATAAATATCCTGGAACAATTGACATCTTTCAGAGAAGATAAAATCTGTTTTTCGGGGAATCTGATACTTACCGATACTGCAACAGCTCCAATTCGCTCTAACGCTAAAACAAGTATTACATACTCCGGTGTGTTCTCAGATAAAATTGCGACTCTTTCTTTTCCGGAAATCCCTAAATCTGAAAGATATGCAGACTGGATATCAACTATGTTCTGCAAGTCGATAAAACTCAATACCTGTTTATCGGAAATCAAAGCAGGAGAATCGGAAAACCTTTCTGCTGCAGATTCTAAAGGGAATTTGCCAGTGATCAAAATATTAATATTGAATTAAGAATTTACAGATTTCTTGTTAGTTTTGTTAAATATTCCAGCCAATGGAAAAAAGAATGCCGTAGATCAGAAGTATCTTACCAGTATCAGCCAAAACCTTGTTTAATATCTTACCCTCTCTTTTTTTGAGGACTGTTCTAAAAGAGGGAATGGCAACTAAAAGGGTTAAAACCGCTATCATAGAGAAGTAGTGTTTATCCGTAATTATGACTAATCCTACCGGCATAACACAGGCAAAAACAATTGAAATTAAATACTGTGATCTTGCGAATTCCGCACCATAACGGACGGCCAGGGATCTTTTCCCTGCATCTCTGTCAGTATTAATATCTCTAAGATTATTAACGGTCAATATAGCAACCGAGATCAATCCCGGTGACAGACCTGCGATCAGGACAATATTATTGATCTCAAGAGACTGGACATAATAAGTTCCGCCAACTGCAACAGGTCCGAAGAATATCAATACAAAGATGTCTCCTAATCCGTTATATCCCAGTGGGAAAGGACCTCCGGTGTATAGAATCCCAAATAAAATCGAGAGTATCCCGATCAGTAGAATCGGATAACCTCCCCTATATATCAGATAAGAACCGCAAATGACAGCTAAAGTAAAAGTTAATATAAATGCTCTTTTCATTGTTTCAGGTTTAACAAGTCCTTTCTGGGTCATACGTTCCGGTCCTAATCTCTCACCTGAATCAGCTCCCTGCTTGAAATCATAATAATCATTTGCCAGATTAGTGCCGATCTGGATCAGTAAAGCGCCAATCAGAGTAAAAAAAGCTGACAGCAAATGGAAACTATCATCATAATATGCCATAGACGAACCTATGATCACCGGTGAGACTCCTGCCCAGAGTGTTTTCGGCCTTGCCGCCAGGATCCATATTTTCAGTTTTTCAAATCCCATATTTACTACGGCTGTCTTTTGAATTTTTTAAAATCGGGTTTGCGTTTTTCCAGAAATGCATTTTTGCCTTCCTGTCCTTCCTCTGACATATAATACAGCATTGTGGCATTTCCTGCCAATTCCTGAAGTCCTGCCTGACCGTCACAATCTGCATTTAATGCTGCCTTCAAACACCGTATTGCCATCGGGGAGTTTGCAAGGATCTCCCTGCACCATTTGACAGTTTCTTCTTCAAGTTTGCTTAACGGAACAACAGTATTTACTAAGCCCATATCCAGGGCTTCTTTTGCATTATACTGCCTGCAAAGGAACCATATTTCTCTCGCTTTCTTCTGTCCGACAATCCTTGCCATATAACTCGCTCCGTAACCACCGTCAAAAGAACCGACCTTTGGTCCGGTCTGTCCGAATACCGCATTGTCCGCTGCAATAGTAAGATCACACATCATATGAAGGACATGCCCTCCGCCAATAGCATAACCGGCGACCATTGCGATAACAGGTTTGGGACAGGTACGGATCTGTCTTTGGAATTCCAGGACATTCAGCCTGTGAACACCCTTCTCATCCTTATATCCTGTTTTCCCGCGAATTCTCTGATCACCGCCCGAACAGAATGATTTATCTCCTTTACCGGTCAGGATGATCACTCCGATATCAGGATCTTCATGAGCATCAGATAACGCCTGGGACATTTCGAAGACTGTAATAGGTCTGAACGCATTTCTTACATCAGGTCTGTTTATTGTAATTTTTGCTATATCTTCAGATTTATGATATTCTATATCGGTAAATTCCTGCGCTTCTATCCACTTTACAGAATTCATATTTTACCTCCGGAGTAATTTATATATCTTTCCAGTTCCTTGCAATAGACTTCCGGTTTTTCCAGATGGACATTATGACCGCAGTCTTTTACAATTATCTTATTGACAATGAAAGAAATACCAGTAAGCTCTTCTGCTGTTTTGCAGTACTTTTTGTCAAGTTCACCTGCAAAATAAATTACAGGTATTTTTAGTTTTTTGATCTCTTCCCATAAAGACGGCTGATTACCAACGCTAAGCATTCTAAGTGCCTCAGCTATCCTCTTCCGGTCATTAGCAGCCCTTTTTTCTTTGACACTCTCAAATTTCGGGTGTTGTGAAAGTGATCTGAATATCGGTTGTGAATACCATTTTTCGACAAATTCGGATATTTCACTATTTTCAATTTCATCTGCGAGTAGGATATCATCCCGGTATCTTTTTTCACGTTCAATTTCCGAGATTATCCCGAAAGAAGCTGATTCCAGGAATAGACTGTTAAATCTATCCGGTTCGGTTAAAGAGGTATACAAAGCTATTCTGCCTCCCATTGAATACCCGATAACAGAACACTTTCTTATATCCAGATAATTCAGGATATCAATTATATTATGGGCGGTTTTACTAAAAGCATGTTCTTTTTCACAATTAAGACCGGCCGACTTCCCATGTCCCGGGAGATCAATAGTTATAACATAATATTTATTTTCCAATAATGCAATAACCTCATCCCAGTCACGGGAATCTCCTAAAAAACCGTGAATGAACAGTAAAGGATGACCATCAGGAGACCCGGAAACAATATGGTTTAAGACTGGGCACATATTTAGGCAATGATTAGATTAAAACGGATCTGATCTTATTTTGAAGTTCCTGCTGAAGATCAAAGTTCTCTTTTCTGTCTGTTAGAACCTCTATTACAGCAGATTTTCCTGTCTTTTGAATTGAGGAATATAATGTTGAAAATTCTTTCTGGTTCTTCGGTTGATGATACTCGAGACCAAACATATCAGCAGCATTTTTAAAACTGATACTATGAGGAGTTCCAAAGTATTTTTCAAACACATCTGTATGTTCTGATATCGGCAGAAAGGAA
This sequence comes from Candidatus Zhuqueibacterota bacterium, assembly GCA_042564455.1. GTDB lineage: Bacteria > SM23-31 > SM23-31 > SM23-31 > SM23-31 > JBHPLC01. The sequence continues at coordinate 95,466 of JBHPLC010000003.1, forward strand.
AAAATCCCTCCGCCTCTGTTGTTGATAACGATTATTGTTACTGAAGTACTAATATCTTTTATCATATTTAGCGAATTAATATCATGTAAAAAAGCCAGGTCTCCGGTTATAAGAGTTACATTTTTTCCGGATCCTTCCGCAAATCCAGATGCCGAGGCAATAGTACCGTCGATACCGCTGACTCCCCTGTTTGAATCCGTAATAACATCTTTTTCTGACGCAGCGGAATACATATCCATTTCCCGAATGGGTAAACTGCTCGAAATAAACAGACAGGTTCCTTTCCTGATCTTTTGGGAAATCACACGGGATAATACAGGCTCATTCAGATTAGTATTTTCACGGGAATAACTGCTGATGGTTTTTTCAACAAGACTGTTCTTCTTTAAAAGTAAATCTGAATTATTGTCTCTTTTGATTTTGATTAGTTTGTCGAGATTTTTACAGAAAGATGAGATATCACTCTCTACTCTTAAGGTTGTGCTGTTAGCCGGATCATGGCGATAAGGATGTTCTTTGACAACAATGTGATTATTTATCTTGTTGTTTTCAATAAATTGTAAAAACCTTTTTGATGTTAACTGCCCACCGAAATGCAGTACTGTATCCGGCAGCGCTGATCCAAAGAAATTATCAGATAATAGTATTAAGTCAAAATAATTGATTACCGGGGGACCTTTTTCAAACCTCAAACCTGAGAGAACATCCGGGAATACAGGCCATTTCAATTTATTGGCAAGTCTTAAAATTTCTTTTCCTTCATCTGAGTCTTTCAGTCTCCCGGCAGTTATTATCCCCTGGTCAGATCTGTTGATAATATTTGCGATATCAGAGATCGATCTCTTTCCTGGAACATTAGTTACTTTGGTATATTCTGTAAATGGCTTTTTTTGTTTTATCAGCATTTTGGTGTTATTATAATAATTGTCTGAAATATCTTCTCCGACAGGCGCAAGTGGCTCTCTGAACTGTAGATTCAGATGAACAGGTCCCGGGGGATTTCTTTTTGACTGATAAACACAAGAGTCGATCAATGTCAAAATATTCTCAGGTGGAATATTTTCATCCGGACACGGAATATTTGCAAATTTTCTTACATATTTTCCAAATATTTCTTTCTGATCGATCGTCTGGTTAGCTCCGGTATCCTGCAGTTCCGGAGGACGGTCGGCAGTTAATAACAGCATTGGTATGTTGTCCATTGAGGCTTCAATTACTGCCGGAAACAGGTTGGCGACAGCAGTCCCCGAAGTCGTTATCACCGCAGCGGATTTACCGCAACCACGGGCATAACCAAGTGCATGGAAAGCTGCCCCTCTCTCATCATAACAAACAATATCTTTTGCTTTTGGATTTCTTGCAACAGAAACAGTAAGCGGAGTAGAGCGTGAACCCGGACAAATACAGAAATAGTCGATTCCAAGCTTGATGAGCTCACTTATAATGAGTTCACTCCATAACGAATTTATATTTAAAGGAGTGGAAATCATTTGCCGTTAAAAGCTTTTAAGAAGTTTTTGATTTTGTTTTCTATTTCATCCCATTCTTCTTCAGGTTTTGAACCGGTGACAATACCTGCACCCGAGAAGAGAGAAAGCTTATTTTTATGTACTAATCCGGATCTGATAGCAACAGCAAATTCGGCGTTATCCGATCCGATCCAGCCAACCGGTCCCGCATACCAGCCTCTGTCAAATGTCTCCAGTGACTCAAGTTTTTTCAGAGCCGGATCCGTAGGAAAACCACCAACAGCAGGAGTCGGATGTAAAGCGGTCAATATCCCGGAATCCAGAGTACCGTTGGAAAGAGTGCCCTGCAGGCTTATAAAGAGATGCTGCAGTCTGGCAAGTTTAGTAACTTTCAGATTGTCTTCCATAATACCATCTTCACACAGATCCTCAAGTGAATTTTTCACACTCAAATAAACAAATTTATGCTCAAGCAGGTCTTTTTCACAGTTCAGCAGTTCTGTCTCCAGTTCTTCATCACGTTCTTTATTTTCACCTCTTAGTCTTGTCCCTGCGATCGCCTCACTCTTTATAACCTTATCATTTCTTTTATACAGTCTTTCTGGGGATCCTCCGACAAATGCAAATTCTCTCTCAGGTTGAAAATAATAATGAAAAGAATCGGGATTGATCTCTTTAATTTTCTTTAAGAGATGCAGCGGATTGATATTCTCAGAATACTCAATTGCTGTTCTTCTTGCCAATACGATCTTGTCAAATTCATTATTAATAATTGCCCGTAATGATTCTTCAACATTTTCATACCATTCTGCTTCACCCGGACAGTCTTCTCTCCTGATTAATTCATTATCGGCAGAAAATTTAATGCGATCATTCAGATCAATATTTTCAATTGAATCTATTACTTTTTTTGTCTGCTTATCATGCGGTACCGAATTACTGATTTTAAAATTGCAGGCGATTCTTTGAGAGTTTTTTTCAGTTATTAATTCAACTCCCGGAATCCAGAATCTGTAAGCCCCGAATGGTTTCCATATATCTTCAACAATTCCGGAATCATTGAATCTTACTCCGCCGTAATATTTTATATCAGGATGAATGCCTTTAAGATTGTCTTTAATGACATTGATAAACCTGTCAAATTCATATGGTTCATTCCCCCGGACAACATCTATTTCACCAATACCGGCAGTTTCTAATGAATGATCTCTGTCAGACCAGTATGCCTTAACCGAACTGTCCTGATTCGACAGCCATCCGAGACTGTCAATCTTTTCCACTTCTGTTTCGATCCTGAATATCTTTAGATCTGAGCAGGATTCACCTGAGGTATGTTTTGAGAACAGATCTAATACTTTTTCTTTTAATAATCTCTTGATTTCGGGAGAATTATTTGAACAATTAGCTCTAACCATAGGATTCAATCGTTTCTAAAAATAGAATCTCAAAATAATACAATTAAGTAATATAATAAATGCAGATATAATTTAAAATCTCTTTTTGGTTTATTATGGCTTTTCCCCGGTATATATTGTTGAAACACCATATGTTAACGGAATAAATTTAACATTTTTAAAACCTGAATTTACCAATAGATCACAAAAACTTTGTCCATAAGGGAAAGTCTCAACTGTCTGATTTAAATACCGGTAAGCGCTGTTATCCCCGGAAATGATCTTTCCCAGGAATGGCAATATATATCTGAAATAAAACAAGTAAAATCTTCGTATAAAAGGATTACCGGGAAGCGAAAACTCCAGTATCAAAACCTTCCCTCCCTTATTTAATACCCTGTACATTTCGTCGAGAGAAGACTGTACATTTAATACATTTCTGATACCAAAAGCTATGGTCACTGCATCAAATTTGCCCGATCTGCAGGGAATACTCTCCGCATCTCCCGGCATAAATTTTATTTTTTGAGAAAAGATCCCGATCCGTATCTTTTCTCTGCCGATCTTTAGCATTTTTTTCGCCAGATCAATACCATATCCCCGGGAAACATTCATATTGCTGCCGACAATCGACAAGAGAAGGTCACCTGTACCGGTAGCAATATCAAGAACACTCATATCCTTTCTTCCCGGCAGCAGGGCAGCTACTTTTTTTCTCCATGACTTGTCAATCCCAAAAGATAAAAAGTGATTCAGAAAATCATACCTTTTCGCTATCCGGTCGAACATTTTCCAGACTTCCTGTCTTGACGGCGCTTTTTCATTTAAAACAGTATCCTCACTATTTTGATTTTTTTCATTAATTGTC
>JBHPLC010000030.1:0-26982 GCA_042564455.1 Candidatus Zhuqueibacterota bacterium
ATATACAGTATGTAAAGTTCATTATAGTCTGTATTTTTCAGGAGTTAACATTGCTGCTTAATCTAACAGAATTATCGGACGAGCCTCTGCATAATCAGATCTCAAGACAGATATGGGAGGAAATTTTGTCAGGTGATTTGCCTCAGGGAACAGAATTATTACCTGACAGAACACTTGCGAGGACTCATCATATAAGCAGGTTGACAATAAACAGAGCTTATGAGGATCTTATAAAAGAGGGATTGCTTGTTTCTGAGAACGGAAGCGCCTTATTCGTTGCGGAATTGACCGAAAAGGAAAAGCAGGTCATTGCCAGAAGAAGATTGTTCGAACACAGCTCACCCCTGAAGGTCATCGATGATTTTTCCACCCAGTTATCTTCGGTTTTTGATACTAATAAACTGATGGATATCCTCAGGCAGAACCTGATCGACTTTCTCAGGATCAAACATGTTTATTTTGCACTTTCCGATGAAAAATCCGGGAAATTTGTTATATCAGAAGATAACGCAGACAATATGCGCAGCATTAAAATCGATCAGAGTGATAAATTTATTAAATATATCCAAAAACAGGAAGCAGCGGTTTATCTGACAGATATTAAGAAAAACAATATATCCGAAGAACTCAAAAAAGACATGAATGATCTTAATATACAGTTAATATATCCGCTAAAAGATACCGAAAATTTCCACGGATTTCTGGCGTTGTCGTGGAAAAGCCCGGGTTCTCATTATCTGAAAGAGAATCTCGGAGTTCTGTCTGTTCTGGTCAGTCAGTTTGTGACCGCACTTACTACTGCCAATTTATATAAAGAGGCGCTTGAAAAACGACGGATGACCGAAGAAATGAGTCTTGCCCATCAGATACAGCGCGATCTTCTGCCAAGAGAACTTCCGGATAACGGAACATACGAACTGGCCGCTTATTCAAAGCCCTCGAGAACGGTCGGCGGGGATTTCTATGATTATCTGCCTATAGATGAGAACCACTTCGGACTTGTTATTGCGGATGCCTGCGGTAAAGGAATGCCGGCAGCAATGATGATATCCCAGATACAGGCGATACTCAAAAGCGAAGTAAGCCATGGTAATTCCATACATCAGACTATTGTCAATTTGAACAAACACATTAAAGAATATTCATCTGCACAAAATTTTACAACACTATTTTATGGTGTTTTCGACAAAAATTCAGGAATTCTGAAATATACCAATGCCGGACACAATTATCCCATTCTGATCAGGAATAACGGAAATGTAGAACTGCTGCTGACAACCGGTCCGGCACTGGGTATTGTCTCTGATTCCGACTTTTCAATGGAATCTGTTAAGCTGGAAGAGGGTGACTGCCTGCTTATGTATACAGATGGTGTAACTGAAACAATGAATGAGCAGAAAAATGAATTCGGTGAGAAACGTCTTCAGGACTCTATACTGAATAATCCGGAATTATCGGCAGATGAAATAATAAAGACTGTTATCGATGAAATCGACAGATTCTATCCTTCGAAAGAGTTGCAGGACGACCGGACATTAATGATCCTGAAGATAAAAAGAGATAAGTAATATATATTTACTAACCAATAATTATGAGGTGTTAATGCTGTTAAACTTATCTGATATATCATCCGAACCGCTGCAGCAGCAGATCATCAGGCAGATAAGGGCAAAAATTCTTACCAGTGATCTGGAAGCAGGTACGGACCTTCCGTCGATCAGGGTATTTGCCCGCGAACATCATGTAAGTGTTATTACCGTTAAACTTGCATATGAAAACCTGGAACGGGAAGGATTGATCCATTCGAGAAGGGGTAAGGGATTTTTTGTCTCTAAAATTGAAAAGGAGAACAGAATTATGATGGCAGAAAAACGATTGTCTGAAAATCTGACACCGCTGATAAAGGCGGCAAAATCAGAAGGGCTTTCAACAAAAGACATTCTGAAAATTATTGAAAAAATTCTGAATGAAAACTAAATATAAATATATCGGAGATTGAAATGCAAAAAGCATTTGTCATTAAAGATGTCATAAAAAAGTATCCGGATTTCCAGCTTGGGCCGCTTAATCTTGAATTAAATCCGGGAGTTGTGCTTGGTTATGTCGGACCGAACGGCTCGGGAAAAACAACAACCATGCACTGCATGACCGGTCTTGTGAAAACCAATTCCGGAAACATTGAGATATTCGGACAGCAAAACGATCCTAAAACACCATCATGGAAAGAAGATATCGGATATGTCGGAGATGTACACCCGTTCTACGAAAGATGGACAGCTACAAAGAACCTGAAATTCCTGTCTCAGTTCTACAGTAACTGGTCGGACGACCTGGTCGCCAGATACGCAAACAGGTTCGATATACCCCTTGAGAAAAAGGTCAAAAGTCTGTCCACCGGAAACCGTGTAAAACTTTCGCTGATCTCAGCGCTGGCGTATTCTCCTAAATTGCTTATCCTGGATGAACCTACAGCCGGACTGGATCCGGTAGTACGTGCAGAGGTCCTTGACGCTTTCTTCGAAGTTGTGGAAAGTGGAAAACGTGCAATATTCTATTCAACGCATATATTATCCGATATAAGCAGAATAGCCGACGAACTGGCTTTCTTAAGGGACGGTAATCTGATAATGAGAACCGGAAAAGAAGAACTTAACGAGAAATGGCGTAAAATTTCATTCAGTTATAATGAAAAGAATGTCAGGATTAGGGGAGCGGTCGAACACAAGAGTGAAGGTAAAGATCACCAGATTATCAGTTCTGATCTGGAAAAAACCATTTCGTACTTAAAGGAGATCGGAGCTGAAAATATAATCGAGAACAGGATCAGTATAGATGAAATAGCAGTCCAGATCCTTAAGAACGGGGGTAAAAATGTGGAAAGTGCTTAATGCGGAAATTCAGTATAACAGGTTCTCATTCTTGTTCTTTCTGAGTATTATACCCGGAATTCATATTATTAAACAATATTATGTTGATGTTCCATTGTTGATCTTCTTTTATCTGCCGATCGTAGCCCTGAACCAGATCTTCATCTTCAGGAGCAAGGAGGGCAGGGAAAGATTTACGAACAGACTTCCGGTTCAGTTAACGGCTTTGGCTATAGCACGAATATCCATTGTTCTTCTCCCATGCCTCTTTGGGATAATTTTGATGGAATTATTAAATCTTGTTCAATCCGGTATAGAAAGTATATCAATAAATAATTCGATAATTCTTTTTGGAATTGTTGTCCTGATTTATTCAATATATTTTATATTCTCGGATATAATGTCCGTTTTTTCAGGTGGAAAATCCAATAAGAATGCGATGATGGTACTTATTGGCCTGTTGACCGCTTTTATGTTTCTCGGATTGTTCATGTTTATGAAGACATCTTCGGGTGAACCGCCGTCGGCACTTGTTAATACTATTGAATTCGTTATAAACAACCATCCGTTCAGGGGTGAATATGGTGTAATGAAATTTGCTGTGACAGCATTAGTAAGTTCAGTAATAACGGTTTGTACTTATATCCGCAGAAGGTCTTTTCTTGGAAGCAGTCTTGCGGCTAAATAGGAGGAATTAATGTTTAAATTATTGAAAGCAGAGTTAAAATACAATTGGTTTTATATATTGCTTGCCGTGATCTTATCCAGCGCCTTAAGCAGTGTAAAAATTGGTGTCAGATCAGAGGATGGAGCGGTAATTTTCCCTATGATACTTATGATACTTATAATGATCATGATCATTGGAATTGCTGCATCGTTTTTATCATTCAGAGGTAACGAAAAAAGAGACCGGTTCCTTTCCAGGCTTCCCGTGCCTGTCCGGCAGATGGCTGTTTCCCGCATTTTAAGCCTGATCCTGCCTATAACAGTACTGTTTGGAATTTTCTATACAGTTCAGTATTCCATCGGATCAACCGAATACTTTATGTACCTGTCCCTGGCTTTCAGCGGGTGTTTGTTTCTTCTTGCATTCATAAGTGTGCTGACAGACCTGGCATTTGCAGTAACAGGAAAATATGACGGGAAAACGGTCATAAAAGGAATAATGATGGTTTTTGTCGGGGTGATATTACTGATTAATCTTTTTACTGTTATGCTGATGAGAAAAAGCGGCGAACCTGCACCATGGTTTCTCGGTAAAATATTCAGTGCAATTAACTCTCTGGGATCATGGGACGGCGTCTGGATATTCTTTAACGGAGCTTTCCTGCTGTTCGTTCTGGATATCTTTCTTTATGAACGCCGGAAAACCTATCTGGAGTAGTCTATTATTATTGGATTAACATTTACAATATTTCAGGTTGCCGTATATCTATTTCCATAGTATACGGCAATTTTATTTTAGCAGACTATAGCTTTGTATTAGGTATTATCATTTTAAGATTTCTCAGAACAAACACAAATAATTTCTTGCATTTTTGAACCATTTATTGCTATCTTAGTTTAAGATTGTAAAGAAAAAACAAATCCTGCCGGAAAGGGGTATAAACACTCTTTCTTTTTTTCTACTGTTTTTAGATCATATACGCTAATCAGATATCCGTCGCAGTAGTTACCTGTGATACATCGGATAAATATCACCAAATTGGAGAATATCAGATGATTAAACAAATCCTTGTGTTGTTGTCAGCTGTTGTTATTTGCAGCTGCACCTCAAATACCCAGGAAAACTTTATTGATCCGGCAGACGTTTTAACAGATGTTCTAAAGCTTGAGCATATTATCGGTGGTGACCAGGATCCTGCCGAACTGGATGACGACAGGTTTTTACTGGTAAGACTACGCTCTGCAGGTTTTGGAGTGAATGAAAAAAATGATGTTCTGCTGCTTGATGAAAACTATGTTAAGGTTTTTGATAAGAATGGCCGGCCCAAAACCATTTTTGGAGGCAGCGGCCAGGGTCCCGGTGAATTTCCTGTCAGGGCATATAATATGTGGGTAGGGCCAACAGGTTTTGTTTCAGTTTACGCTGTGAATTATAATCAAACCGCTATAAATTTCTCCCCCGATTTTGAATATATAAATAAGATCAGTTTTCAGGAAAATGAAGAAATAAAAACAATAATAGGTAAATATAATATATTTGACGACCGCCAGAAAGAAATCTACCCGATCAATGATACCGATATGCTGATAATAATTGAAGCAGATGATAGAAAGGATAGATCAAATATTACTTGCTATAAGTCATTTATATATAAAAAAGGTAACAAGTATTCTGAAATTTTCACATCTGAAAATCCGGGTCGTGTCTCAGCAGAATCAATCTCCATGACCAACAGGGATCTTGGTAATATTTATGTTAATCCTTTAGACAGTAAAAAAGTATTAATTGTGAATTCACTTGAAGATATTCATGTGGAAAATAATAAATACAGCTATGTGTTAACAGTTATGGATATTGAAAGTAATAAAAAGAAGACGATCTCTCACAGATATTTGCCGATTGTATTTGAAGATTATGAACCGAAAAGATCACAAACAGTACATCCCGATCCGGAAACAGAAAAAAGATTAAACGATTCGTACTGGGAAGCATCCAAAATATCCAGTGAAAGAATGAAAAAGATGAAATATAAAGCTCCAATAATAAATATCCTAACTGACAATAATTATATTTTCGTTTTTAATCAGAATACTAATGAAAAGGAAGAAATACTGACAGATGTTTTTGATGCTGATACGGAGAAATTTTTAAATTCGACATATTTTTCCTTTATGCCCGCTGCCATAAAGAACGGTTTTGCCTATAAGTATAACTGGTCATCCAGAAATGGTTTCCCATCAGTTGAAAAATTCAAGATCGATCCGGCGGTCTACGGAAAATAAATAATTGTGAACATAAGTTATTAAACATAAATATTTTAATAAATGTAGCGGGCACCACAGGTTTTGTAGCGCAGATAATAACAGAGAGGTATATAATTTTAAAGGGGTTTAAAATGAAATTCAGATATTCATTACTGTTGATTGCGTCACTTTTGATATTCGGCTGCGGAAGTGAAAAACAGATTACTCTTGAAAACAGGAAGATAATCGAAAACGCTTTCACACTGCAGCTTGTTTTCGGTGATGATGATACTCTGGGTGATTACCTGATAACCGGTTCGAATACTCAGCCTGTTGCTGCAGATAACGGAGATATTATAGTCACAGACGAAAGCAAGCTGAAAGTTTTCGATGAGAACGGTAATCCGAAAACTTTAGTCGGTAAACCCGGAGAGGGTCCAGGCGAGTTCGGGAGGTTTATTTTTGCCAATATCACTGAAAACGGAAATATTTGTGCCGCGAATAACGGCCGGCTCAGCATCTTCGGTCCGGACTATTCACTTATCGAAACCATAAACATGAAGAACAGACAGATATACAAAAACCTTACGGAACAGAACAGCTGGGGGGACTTATATTTCAACAGTATGTTTGCTTTTTCTCCGGAAGATATTTTTATTTTCACACAGTCTATGGACCGGAGATCGGTCTCCATGGGAAATAACTACCTGATCCTGCTTTATCAGAATAGTGATAATGTAGATGTAATAAAAAAATTCCACCAGGATTATATCCATGAGTTCAAAAAAGGTGATCTTAGTTATTATGTTTATCTAATGGAAAAAGGCGGTTTGACATTTGCTCTTCTTGACAGTAAAAAAGCTGCCTATTCTCAGACAGATGTGGATAAAATACAGGAAAACGAAAGATGGTACTATCTTATCAGTATTTACGATCTTGAATCAAAAGAAACAAAAACAATAAAACGGGAGTATCTGCCGGTTGCCATCCCGGACTCTGTCCTGTATCCTAACCTCAGGGCAGATTATAACGGTGATCAGCAAATTGCACGGGGTACCAACAGAGACGGAACAATGACGACCGTCTACCAGAAAGATATGGATGAAAAGAAAACCGAACTGCTTAAAGACCTGAAATATTATCCACCGGTAGAATGGCTGTTCTCGGACGGAAAATACCTATTTGTAAAAACATACGAAAATGATCCGCAGAAAGGTTTCATTGCTGATGTTTTCGATACTGAGACAAATAAATACCTCCGGTCGGTATATCTGCCTTTTAGAGTACATTTTAAGGACGGATACGCTTATAAATCCGGAAAAAGGGACGGCTTCCCCGTGATCGAAAAATACAAAGTCGATCCGACGGTGTATGAAAAATGATCAAGGAAAATAAATGATGAGATGTCAATTAAAGGAGGGATTTTGAAGAAACTTATAAAAACACTTAAGTGGCTTGGCATTATCTTCTCATTATTGATAATATCATCATTCATTGTTGTCAACGTATTTTTGGTTAAAGAGAAAAAGGAACCTGTTTATGAAATTACTCCTGAGAAAACCGCAGAAATTGAATCTCTCGGTAAAAATCCTCTCGAATATGTTTCATATGTCCTTAAAGATGAAAAAATAAATGTAAATTATCTGGAATTTCTGATGGGATCGACCAATCTCTTTGCAAAAAGAGGAAAACAGGAAGAAACCGAAAAAATGCTGGAAAAGGGTATGGAAATTTGCCTGGCTCTTAGTCCCTATGGCCAAAAACGTACTTTAGTGGATTTCATGCTTGTATGCGACAAATATGAAAAAAAGGACTATATTCGGCAGATCTATGATTACATGATGGCTTATAATGTCATAGATAGTCCCCCATATAATTTTGTAATACGTAATGTCTTAATTAAACCTTTGCTGGCAGCGGGTGAGTTTGATAAGGCAACCGAAATATTGACCTGGTTTAAAGATTCGGATTATTATAAGTACGTCGATCTGATTTATGCTGAGTTTAAACATGATACCCAGGTACAGAATGTTATTACATATGCGGAAACAGTTAACGATCCTGACAGCCAAGTTTTTGCATATTTTATGGCAGCGGACCATTTTTTGAATAAGGGAGACAGGGTAAAAACGCTCGAATACCTTGACAAGGCATACATGTCTGTTATGCAAAAGGAAAGAGAGGACAAGAAAGCACAATTTCTTACTGAAATATTCAGGCAGTACATGAGAATTAATGAAATAACAAAAGCCGAAGAAGTACTTTCAACACCGTTTCTTTCCGAATTGGAGGAGCAGAATTTTATAGCGAAAACAGCTGGTGAATTAGCCCTGTATTACTGCAGACAGAATAATGTACAGAAAGGTATGGAAATTATCAAAGATGCAGAAAAGATCCTGTATAATAGCAGAGGTTTTTTACGGGATTTCTACATAAATATGTCTGCAGTTTACGCTTACAACGGTGATTATGAAGAAGCAGTGGAAATTCTTGAAGATATTTCCAACAATGATTTTATAGATACTGAAGGTCAATGCCTGCTAATGCATGTATTGACTGAAATTAATGAGATGGGCAAAATGAGAGCCGTTTCAAAAATGGGCAGTGATGTGTACAGCTGGTCTCTTTCAATGCCGAATGCTATGACGTTATCTGGAGATCCGGAAAATGTGAAGAAACAGATCGAAGTATATAACAGGATGCATTTAAAAATCGGAATTATGTCACATGAATTCCCAGGTGCTTATATAATGGCTATTAGTAATGGAAGGGATATTGATAGAAAATTTAAGGGGAACCCCATTTACAAAAATGAAGCATTTAAAATATATGCTGATAATATCTATCAACTATACCTGGATTCACAAAAACCCGCCTTTGGTGCTTTTTGCAGGGATTTCAAAGTACTGTTGAGTTCACTGATATTCAATTCAGGAGAAAGAATTGTTTATTCCTTTGGACATGCTTTTTCTTTTCAAACGGAATATCGCAATATGTTCGAATTCGTTAAACTGTTATTACTGACAGATGACTATGAACGTGCATTCGAGATACTTCATGTCAACAAAGAAACTCAGTACAATACTGCTGTTTTGCAGAAATTTATTATTGATATTGCCGAAAACAACACTACTCTTAATCCGGCAGAAAAGGATATGATGCAAAAATTGCTTTCTTACCTGTACAGTGACCGTGCAAAAACAGGCAGTTAATATCACAGAAATGTCAATATTATTGAGGTGATCATGAAACGTTTTCTGAAAATTATCAAATGGGTAATTCCAGTAGTTATTCTGCTGTTTATCGGAAGTATTTTTGCACTGAGACATTTCCGGCCGCTGGAAAAGGATGAAACACTTTTTGAGATACATCCTGACCAGGAAGCAGAGATCCAGACCCTCGGGATAGAACCGCTCGATTATGTGCTTTATGTTCTGAAAGACCGGCGCATCGACGCAGAATACATAGAAGATCTTACACGCACATTACAGATATGTTACGACAAAAACCTTCCGGAATATAAGGAACAGCTGTTCGATATCGGCCGTAACATTAGTATTTCAGAATACAGGAATGATTACTATGAAATCAATGCATTTCTGGATTTTATGTTTACTGCAGGGATTAATGGTGATACAGATTATTACTATGAAATAATCAGCCGCCAGTTTTCCAACGATGATAAGAATTTGAGGATCAGATTGGCAAATAATCATTTGCCGAAAATAATAACTCACCAAGATACTGAAACAGCAAAGGAACTTTTTGCTCTGCTATGTAAAGACAACTGGTATTTTTTTGTCAAACCATATAATATTATGTTCCAGTACAATGACAGATCCGAAGATGTTTTAACATATCTGGAAAATCTGAATGATCCCAAGGCATCATTTATTTTGTACAACAGCCTTGCGTCTCACTATTTTGAAAATGGTAATAATAATGAAGCGGTAAGGATGCTTAATCTGGCACATATAAATAAACAGAGAATTAAGAATCCAACAGGATGGAGCAGGTATGTAAACGTCCCTGAGAAATTTTTTGAATATGGGGATTTTGAACGGGCAGAGGAAGTCAGCGCTGAACTGTCTGGTGCAGAATTCGATCGTGTTAGTTATCGCTTGACTAAAGCTGTGCAGATTGTAGAAACATACTGCAGACAGGGTGAATTTGATAAGGCATTTGAATTCGTACGCGAAACAGAATCGGCAATTTTTGAGAATGATTCATTAAGGATTTTATATTATGGCGATCTACCTCCGATATTTTCCCCGAACGGAGATATTACCGTAAAAGATAATCCCCGGTTAAGGAAACTTAACTATGTCATAGCACTGATCTATGCATATAATAATAAGCCTGATAAGGCAGTGGAAATATTAAAGGAAATATATCCCAACTTTTCCAATTTGAATGAAACAAAAACAGAATTTATCAAAATATTTGCAGCAACCGGTGAATATGACCATGTCAGATCACTGATTACTAAAGAAAATAAGGACGATATTACCTTTGGATTGTTCTGGGATATGAATTTCTACGGCACTTCGGATGAAGTTGCCAGGCAGCTTGAAGGATATGATGAAATATTGAGAATATATGGAGCAGTAGCACAGGATTATTGTGGTGCATATATATATTGGCTAGATTATGCCGGAATGGAGCATAATAAACCATTATATTCAGGCAGTCCGCAATACGACCTTGATGCAAAAAGGGTGATAGCCGATCATGCATACAAATACTATCATAAATTCTCAAATCCCGGATTCAGAGAAGATCTTTATAATACCTATATTATGCTAAAGGCCATTTTATCCCTGGAAATCACCAGGACAATAAAAACTTTTGAGCGTATTGTTTACCCGAATCTATTAAACCTAAGTAGAGAAGGATTTGCCGATCTGCTTCTGGAAATCAATGATCCTGCCCGTGCATACGATGTAGCAAAACATATTGCTGATTATGAAAAAAGAAAACGTATCTTTCGGAGAGTAGCGATTATATTAGCGGAAAAGAACACTTTACTTGATGAAGCTTCGAAAAAACTTATGCAATCTGTTCTGACTGAATATGCTTCATTTCCGGTACCCCGATCACCGGAGAAAAGGAACTAATTTAATAATAGCCAGTTCAATATATTTAAATATATAGTAAAATCGATAGTTGTAATAATAAGATCTATACAAATTTAGTTAAGATACTCTTAGTGCTGTTTTTCCCGCGCAGGCGGGAATCTAATAATATTTTATTTCTCATAACGTTCTTCTTTAACGATCCTGGAATCAATTTTTATTTTGAAATTAACCCGGGGATCAAATGATAAACAAAATACTCCGCATTTTTCTCGTTTCTTTTACAGTATACTTCTTATTTTCCTCAACCGCTTTCTGCAAGCAGGACAAACAGGTGAGTATTCTTACACATGAGGGATCTTTCCCTCTTTTTGTTCCCGATGTTGATCTGCACCGGATTTACCCGTCATTCGAATTCAACCGAACAAATATACTTGCCGTTTTTAAAAATGGAGATGTTCTTATCCCGGACGGAGACAAGGTAAAGATATTTAATTTCATGATGATAAATGAAAAGTCATTAGACAATTCTGATTTGACCAATAGAGAAAACAATCCATATTCCGGCAGAAAGGTGAATTATCAGGTCACCGTTGGCCCTTTGGGATATGTATGTGTTTCTGAAGCACAACTTAATATCATAGGAATAAATAACAGGTATATGAATGTCTATGATCATGAATACAGGCATTTGGATACAGAAAATATAAGGAATAATCAATATCTGACCGGATTGATCGAAGAACTCGAACTTGATCCTGATAATTTCGGGATCAGAAAAATGATCATTATTAACGAGAATAAACGAGTTTATCTTATAGATGCCCTGAAACAGGTTGACTATCAACAATACGGGATTTTTGAACTGCTGTTGTACGAAGACAAAAACACTATTGAATTATTATACCAGGGAATTAAATTCGGTAATATATCTACCGCAAGATTGACAAATTATGTTGAAGGTATTATTGATCTGCAGTTCGAAGTTTTAGATAATGGTTTTATAGTATATTCGCATCCGCATTATGATAATAAAATTAATGAGGTCGGAGCAGAATACATCCTGCATATTTTTGACACACGAAGAAAAAGAGCCGAACAGATCATTCATAAATATGATCCGGTGGAGAATCCCAGTCCTGCTGATAAACACATCGGAGGTTTGATCCTGAGAGAAGAGCATAAAGATCTGAAAATTGATGATATTGTATCAGTCGACAGACTGATAAAGCAGGATAAATTACCCCCCTTTTCAAGGATCATTGCCGATGGAGATTTCCTTTTTGTTATTCTTAATAATAAGAACAAAACCGGTGAACACCTTACAGACATTTTCGATATGTCCTCCGGGAAATATCTCCGCTCAGTGTACTTTCCGCCGAGGTTTGCAGAACAATATTTCCCGGAAGGAGACTCAACCATACAGAACGGATTTGCCTATTTACTTGAATACTCTCCATCCAAAAGCCCGGAACTAATACTCTACCGCATAAATCCGCCGGTTTATAGAAAATAAATTGAGTAGGCATCAGTTTATGGTAAAATTGCAATACTTCCCAAATTTTTTTTGCAACAAAATGGAATTTTAATAGTCTTATATAAAAAAAGGAAAAGACCAATGCGCAATTTTACCTGCTTTTTACTGATAATTGTTGTCTTCTGGGGATGCGGCAGTTCCATAGATACCTACACTGTAGAAGAAATTGACGGTGTAAAATACGTCCATAATCAAATCCCAGTGTGGGGAGAAGAACCGCAGATCGAGTTGAAGTTTGTTTTGAAGATCGGAGAACTTGAGACTGAGGATGATGAAAAGATGTTATTTCGCCCTTTGGATGTGACAACGGATAATGAAGGTAATATATATATTCTTGACAGCAGACGCCATGCTGTCCGAAAATACGACTCAAAGGGATATTTTTTAACGGATATGGGCAAAGAGGGTGAAGGTCCCGGTGAATTTAAAAGCTCTATCCGGATGGATTCGGATCCAAACGGAAACATATTTGTGACCGATCTCGGGAACAACCGGATGCAGATATTTACTCCCGATGGAAAACATAAGGGTGCATATAACCTGGCTCAATTTTTTCATTTCTTCTGCGTTCTTTCCGATGGAAAAGTGGTCGGTAGTTCAAACCGGGATGTATCAACAGAGGCAAAACTTCTGCGTTTGCTGGATGAAAAAGGCGATCTTATAAAGAAATTCGGAAAAATCATTCCGGCTGAAGATTCATATTTGCTTTTAAGGACAAATTCAGTCTCAATTGAAAATGACAGTACGGATAATATATTTGTGGCTTTTCAGTATAATAACAGGATCGATAAATATTCGCCTGATGGTGATCTTCTTTTATCTATAGACCGTCCGCTGAATTTTGAGATTAATCATGTAATGAAAATGTCACAGTATGAATCCGGAGGTGAAATCTGAGAGTACAGCGATCCGCAGATGACCATTGTATCTCTCGGTGTTGGTATAGATGAAAAAGAACGTATCTGGGTGACCACATTCAATAATCAACCCGACAGCCAGGGAAGCGGCTCAACGACTGTAGCTGACCATACGAGAATAGATTTTGAGGTCTACGACAAAAACGGAGTACTTCTTGGCAGAATTCCCTCTCCTGTTCCGTTCTATCAGATATGCGTTTCCGGTGATCGCATCCTACTTGTTGATCCTTATCAGAATGTCTGCGTTAATGTCTATGAGATAGTCGAAAAATAAAAATGCCAATTTGATTAAAAGCAAAATAATTTTGTCACTCATAATGCAGCGCATCAACCGGATTTGAAAGGGCAGCCTTAATAGCCTGGTAGCAGACCGTAAACAGTGCGATCGCTAATGCAGCAAGTCCCGCAAGTACAAAATACATCGGATTAAGCCCTATCCTGTAATAGAAATTTCCCAGCCAGTCGTGCGCAAAGAACCATGCGGCAGGCCATGCAAACATGTTCGCTATTATCACAAGTATCGAAAACTCTTTTGACAGATGCCAGACGATATTCCCGACACTCGCCCCCAGCACTTTCCTTATACCAATTTCCTTGGTTCGCTGTTCAGCCGTAAAAGAAGCCAGCCCGAACAAACCGAGGCAGGCAATAAAAATTACGAGTATTGTGAATTTGCTGAGTACATCACTTAACCGGTACTCAGTCATATACAGGATGTTAAAATCATCATCAAGAAATGTGTGTCTCATCGGCCGTTCGGTAACAATTTCGGACCATTTTGCTTCAAGATTCTCGACGACTCCCATAACATTTTCAGAATTAAATTTTACGAGCATCTGATTCGCAAGGCCGGGATTTACCATAAATATCATTGGAGCGATCTCCCGATGAAGCGGTTCAAAATGCAGGTCTTTGACTACTCCGATAACTGTCTTCATCTGTTCCGGATTGTTTGGATCCGGCCTGATGCCGTTTCTCCACACAAGCTGCTGACCCTCATATGGCGACTCAATACCTAATTGATCCGCAGTAGTCTCATTCAGTATTATTCCGTTTGCCCATTCATCCTGTCTTTCCTCAGAAAAATTGTGTCCCTCAAGTATTTCAATATTTAATGATGGAATATAATCAGGATCTACTGCAACTGTGGCTGTCTGTACACCGGTATCATCAGAAGCTCCGGCCCTCTTTATAAATGTGATCTGCCGCAGCTGAGTAGGAACGCCGGAGGTGACCGTAGCAGATTCGACTCCTGAAAACTTCAGAAATTCTTCCTTTAGAAGTTCTCGCTTACCCAAAAAGTCCTCTGCACTTGAGGCAGGAATATCCAGGGGAATAGTGATCTTTTTGAATCTGTCAAATCCCAGATCACGGGTTTTAATATAATTTATCTGGGCTAAAATTATTATTGTAGCAGAAATAAAACTTATTGACACGGCAAACTGGAAAACGACCAGGATTTTCCTGACTATTGATCTTCCGGAACCTCTGCCGCCTTTACCTTTTAAAACATCAACAGGTCTAAAAGCCGAAAGGAACAAGGCAGGATAACTGCCTGAAAAAATGCCGACAAAAAGCAGCAGAGCTGCGTAAATAAGTAAATTGTCAGTGCTGAATAAAAGATCCGTTGTGAAATCTTTTCCCGTAAGCTGATTAAAATAAGGCAGAATGAGCAGGACAGAGCCCAAAGCAATTATCAGTGAAATAAAGGTAATAAAAGTGGATTCTCCCATGAATTGTTTTATTAGATTTAGTCTGAAAGCGCCGACAACTTTCCGGATTCCTACCTCTCTTGCTCTTTTGGCCGAACGTGCAGTCGCAAGGTTCATAAAGTTTATACATGCTATTATAAGCATAAAAAAGGCGACCAGTGTCATTATCAGAACATAAGCATAATTGCCGTTTTGTTCAAATTCGAATAGAAGATTTGAATGAAGGTGTATATCCTGCAGGGGCTGCAGAAAATATGCAGCAGTAAATGTCCTGTCAGAGACAGAATGGTGCCTTTCAACAAATGCGGGAAAATCAGCTTCCAGAGCTTCAGGATCAGTATTTTCTCTCAGTTTAATATAGGTCAGGAACATTGTCCCCTGTGTCCCCGTCAGGAACGGTGGGTTATTAAACTGCACAACAAACGTACTCATCGATAAAACAACGTTAAAATGAAGATGAGTGTTGGAAGGGATATCCTTTAATACACCGGTAACTCTTAACGGCAGATACTGAAGATTCCCCATTTCAACCTCAATTGTTCCCCCGACAGGATCTTCAGTCCCAAAATACTTCTCTGCCATACTTTCGGTCAGAAGGACAGAATATGGTTCATCCAGGGCTGTCTCCGCATCACCATTGACAAGCGGATAGCTGAAAACAGAAAAGAAGGTTGAATCCGCAAAGATCAGATCAGATTCTAAAAACCGGTTTTGCTCTCTCCTTAACCAAGCCTGATCCTGCTTGAAAAGCCTGACCGAGGTTTCAATTTCCGGATAATCATTCATAAACCTCTGAGCCATTCCACCTGGTATTCTTGGATAACCCATACCTCTCGTTGTGTCCTGGGGAGTGGTCATAGACGTCCGGTAAATGCGGTCTGTGTCAACGTGAAAATCATCATACCCGAATTCATTCTGTACATACAGGAGAATAAGTAGAAAACAGGCAATCCCTATTGCAAGACCGGCAATATTGATAAATGAATAAGCTTTGTGTCTGAGCACATTTCTGAAGAAAATTTTAAGGTAATTTCTGAACATAAATTCCTCTGTGATTATTTGATCTAAAATTATACGATTAACAGGGAATAAGGTTCGATTTGAATAAAATAAAGGTAATATTTTATGGGAAGATGCTAAATTTTATTTGAAAATAAAAGGGATTTATTTTAAGCGTTGAGCAGAAATATCCTTTCAGGATTAAAAATCGAACGCAACATCGGGAATACCGTCCCACATGGCTCTTTGAAGGTTGCGGGCTTCTCTAAGTGCTTTCATGCCGGAAGGAGTTATCCAGTAATAGATCTTGCGTCTGCCGCCTCGTTCCGGGGTTGGTTCACCAATCGATTTAATTACATAACTCTTTTGATGAAGCTGGTCTAAATGAGAGTACAGTGTACCGAAGGTATATTCCTTGTTAACAACATCGGATACTTTCTTTCGGATGTTAACTCCGTATGCATCTTCACCCAGCCGCCAGATAGCTAAAAGGATTATTTCTTCAGATTTTGTGAGTTCTTTCATAAAATTATTAGATTATATTTATATGCAAAAATGTATGTACCTATATTTACTGAATTTCCGTATTAATGTTTCAAAATTTCTGCTAAATTTTATTTGGTGATTAATACTCTAAATATAATATGAATGATGACTTTTTGAAGAGAAACTTCAAAAACAGATCAATCATAACCAAAAGTTTCAAGAAAGATCTTTGCTGCAGGAGAATTCGTTACATCTCCCATTCCGAGGTTGAAAGACTTACTTAAATTTTCGGAATTTGCCAGAAGAATAAATGTCAGTTTGTCTTCGGGTATTTTGATTATCAAAGTCGAGACACTGGGTGGAAAATATCCATAATGCCAGACGATATGTTTATCACCAATTTGTTGTGTAAACCAGCCAAGACCGTAAGGCAGTTTTCTGCCTGAATGGGAAATTGTCGGTGAAAATATAAGATCCTGAGTTTTCATGCTTACAAATTGGTTGCTGTCTATGGCTATGTTATATTTTGCTATGTCCACTGCAGAAGAAAATAATCCGGCAGAAACACTGAATCTGCCCGGATAAATTGATCTGATCAAGCGCCCATTTTTATCAGTCTCGTAGGGAACAGCAGGTTTGACTGACAATTCAGAAAGATCAGCTCCTGTGTTTTTAAGCCCCAGAGATTTTATAATTTGTTCATCTAAAAGTTTATTAAAAGATTTTTCTGTGACATGCATGATCACTGCACCTAAATAACTGAACCGGTTACCATCATACTTATACCTCTCGCCAGGAGGATCACCCGAAGTATGTGTCAATAGATGTCTGACCTTTATAGATTTGTTACCGAAAGAAATACCGTATTCTGATATGGGATCATCCAGATCTATTTTACCTGCTTCGACAAGCTGCATAATAATTGTGGATGCAAAGGTTTTGGTAAGTGATGCAAGTCTGTATGGTGTATCCGCAGTGAAAGGTATTTTATTATTAATATCAGCATATCCGGATCCTTCAGCCCAGACGATCTCTCCGTTTTTTACTATCGCGGAGGACATTCCAGGGATATTTAGTTTAACACGAAGGTCCTCTAATCTTGTTCTTATTTCTGTATATTTTTCCTGATCACCGCAAGAATCTTCAGTATAAATCTTTTTCGATGGATCAAGCCCGGCATAAACAGGTAAATCTGTAAAATGATGGACTATTCCGGAAAAAATAAAAATCAATATACAAGCTGATATCAGATTTTTCATATGCAGAGTATTAATTAATATCTTTACCGTATACATCCGGATTTATTTTATATACTTCAATCCTTGGGAATTCGTTTTCCTGTCGGACTATCTTGTATGCTGTACCGTTTTTTATAATTTGCGGAATAGTCTTAAAATACGATTTGGAGACTAATTCACCTGATTCTATATCAATTACATGCGCAAGTGAACCCAGATCTGCGCCTGTTACAGGATCGATCCCCTTTTGCCAGGTAAATGCAAAAACATATTTGCCGTCTGAAACTAATCTCGTGAGCGATGCGAAATACTTCCGTTTTTTTGCAACTTGTTTCATTCTTTTATTAAAACCTACGGTATATTTTACCATTTCGCTGTCATTCCACGGATCAGTCCGAAATTCACTATCCAGAAAATCATCAGTCATGACTACCGGATCAAAAGGAAATGAATATGTTTTTTCTGTTTTTGTATTGATATCATAAACATGCAGGATATAGTTCATTTTATTGTTTATCATATCCCTGCCTTCATCGGTATTGCAGTAAACCACTTTGTCAGTCATGGCGGGGATGGAGAAAAAATCAAACATATATTCAAAATGATAACCCAATCCCATACTCTGATTTTCACCTGTCTTAAATGACAGACTTGATGGGAATAGTGAAATATAATCGGTAATAACTGACATTTCGCCGTTTTCGATATGTGCAAGAACAAAATGATCCTTCCCTTCATTTTCAGAGATCATCATATCCCCCTTAATACGAAATACCCGGATATCACCAAAACTCATTGCCTTATCCAAACCGGCATAAAGCCAGCCGTTCTGCTTTAACATATCGCTGTAAAAGCTCAGATTATTGAATCTGCGTTTCTCAATAAATTCAAAATCGGATGTTAATGTACTGAAAAACGGATAACCCCTGACATAAACAGTATTATCCGGGCTGATACTCATTCTGACCGGCCGGTCAAATTCATTCGGGCCCTCTCCTGAGCGGCCTACAGTTTTTAGCGGTTTACCTTCCGGTGTAAAAACTTTCAGTTTATTTTCATCAAGAACAACGATCTCTCCTCGGTTATTCGCATCTACAGATTGTGGACGTGCTAGAAGAAATTCTGAAGGCCCGGTCTCGTCATCACCGAAAGAGAGTTTCAGCTGCATGGCTTCGTTGATAACGGGTATCTGTCCTTGTTCCTTTGCTTCAACGGAACATCCGGTAATAATAATCAAAACAATTAATAGTATTAATATCCAACGCATTTTAACTCTCCTTAAACTATAAATTATCATTAGAAATATCATAATAATTCATGGATTTATATTTTTACTATTCGTATTTTAAAGCAATTACAGGATTTGCCAACGCTGCTTTTATTGACTGATAGCTGACTGTCAGAATAGCGATAATTAATGCTGCCGTAAATGATATCAGGAATACTTCAAAACCAATATCAATACGGTATGCAAAATTCTGAAGCCATTTAGTCATAAAGTACCATGCACTCGGCAGGGCTATAATATTTGCTGCAATCACCCAGATAATAAATTCTCTGGATAAATTTACAACAATGCCGGAAACAGAAGCTCCGAGGACTTTTCTTATTCCTACTTCTTTTATCCGCAGTTCGGCAGAATAGGCTGAGAGCCCGAACAGACCAAGACATGAAATAAATATTCCGAAGATAGAAAAGACTTTGAAAATATCACTGACTCTTGCCTCCGATATATATAGTCTTTCCAGGTTCTCATCCACAAACGAGTAAATAAAAAGATGTCCCGGGGCATTGGTTCGAACCTGTTCATCCAGAAATTCCAGTGTCTCATCAATATGTCCGCCTTCGGTTTTTACCAGTAAATATCCCGCCCATGCCGGATTATACTCTATTACAAGAGGTTCAATTGGATTATGGAGCGAATTGAAATGAAAATCATCAACAATACCAACTATCTCACCTCTTGTTCCCCTGAAATTTGTAGCAATCCTTCCTACAGGATCCACAATATTCAGGTCTTCCACAGTAGACTGGTTTATAATGAACTGAGTCACATCGGATTGACGGCTTACTATTTCATTACCCTCAAGCAGATTAATATTCAGAGTGGACAAAAAATCCTCATCAACCCTGAGATATCTGACCGACGGCAGATTCTGATCCGGCGGTGTACCTTCGGGACGTAGGTTTTCCACTGATAAACGTTCCCCTGGAAGATTCGACACAGTTGCTACACTCTTAATATAGGAGCTCTCAAGTAGTGTATTCTTTATTACTTCCGGATTTGCAACAAGCCCTGCTCTTAAATCACTGTATAGTTTCATTGCGATTATATGATCTTTATCATATCCGAGATCCTTTGTATTGAAGAATTTCATCTGCTGATAAATAATAATGGTGCAGAAGATCATAAAAACCGAGATAACAAATTGGAACACTACAAGGGCTTTTCTAAGTCTGGCGGCCGATGAAAACGGATCCTTAAGACCTTTGAGTGATGTTACAGGCTGGAATCCGGACATAAAAAGAGCCGGGTAAATCCCCGCAAGTGTACCGACAGCTGCAGAAAGTAAGATCAGCACTAAAAAATTTTCAACAGTTACCATCTGCATAAAACTGAGCTCTTTGCCGGAGATATTGTTATAAAAAGGAATGGTGAAATTTACAAGTACCAGGGCTGTGATCACAGCTATAAAAGTAAGAATATACGATTCTCCCAGAAACTGTTTTGTAAGCTGTGACCTTTGTGCGCCGAGCAGTTTTCGTATGCCTACTTCTTTCATACGCTTGAATGCCTGGGATGTTGAAATATTCACGAAATTCACACAGGCGATCACAAGTATTAATAATGCCGCTGCTGAAAATATATAAACATAAGCAATATCGCTGTTTGGCACCATTTCCTGCTCAAGGCTGGATTTGAGGTGAATATCGGTCAGAGGCTGCATTAATAACCTGTTGTTTGACAAAATTTCTGCCCGGGTCACACCCTCCTGCGCATAAAAGCTTGCCTGAAAATCCGGCATTTTTGCCTCAACCTCAGCTATTGTGTTCTTCTCGCTGATTAGGCAGTAAGTGTAAAACGAAGCCCACCCTCTGGAAGAAAGCCAGGCTTCATCGAGAAAACTGTAAACAGTGGACATTGAGACAAGATAAGTAAACCGGAGATGAGTGTTAAAGGAAAAATCCTCGATCACACCTGTTATCAAGTAAGGTGTACCGGCTGCATCATCCATTATTGTCCTGCCGACCGGATCCAGATCGTCGAAGTACTTTTTTGCCATACTTTCGGTCAGGATCATAGTGTTGACATCTCTCAATGAGGTTTCCGGGTTTCCGTTTATAAAATTAAGGTCAAAAACTGAGATCGCTTCCGGATTCGCAAAAAAACCGTTGTTCTCCTCAAACCGCTTCTCCGAACCGTCATCCAATTGGGCGCTCAATATCCTCTGATACATATAATAAAACCGGGCAACCTGCTCGATCTCCGGTATCGATTCTGTTATCAGAAGTCCATGCAGGGGTGATACTACTGCCCAGTGGCGCGAGCTTTCATCAAGCCCCATATTCGTAATGCGGTATATTCGGTCAGCTTTCGGAAATCCTTTGTCCCAGCTGAGTTCATCCTTCACATGGAAAAGGATCAGAAGGCTGCAGGCAATTCCCAACGACAATCCTGTAATGTTTAGAATACAGTTCAGTTTACTCCTGAATATATTCCGTATTGCTATCGTTATATAATTTTTGAACATTATGATCCCTTATTAAGGCAAATTAATAAAAATTGGATGATAGATGTGGGAAAAAATTAACACTATCATTTTCTACTGAAAATTTCAAGAAAGGTTTCAATAAGACTAATGAAACCTAAAAAAATGACAATAGATTAATAACAAATAAATTTAATTGGGAATAGATCTGAAATTGTTCAGAGTGTTAACGGAAAGCATACAAATATCATGAAAATTGCGCAGGATAATTCATTATGGTTTAGAGGAAAAGTTTCATTATTAAATGATGCCTTTGTTCAGTCGATCCTTTCCGGTTCTATGATAAACCATTGAATAAATCCGCAGCTCGTACAGGCAAGTGTTGTTGCCGACTTGTTCGCCCAGTCAAGGTTCATAAAGGACATTCCTGCAGTATTAAGCTGAGCCGATCCTTTCTCGAATTGGTTGTTCCTGCAGTGTGGACACTGAACCTGCTTACCCTGCACCAGATAAGGCCCTGTACCCATGGCATCCTTTGCAGCGCCAAATCCCTTTTTAAAGGATGAAAATAGGTTTCCCATAATTGATTCCTGAAATTTAGATTGCTAAGTAAGTACAGAAAATTCTAGATAATGTCAAGTTGAATTTTCAAGAAAGTATTATTCATGCCTTAGAGACTCAGCCGGATTTGTATTTGCAGCTTTTATAGATTGATACCCTACAGTAATAACAGTAATTAACAAAGCCAATATGCCTGATAAAATAAAAATGGATGGACTTATATCAGTGTGATATGCGAAATTATTTAACCAGTTCCTTGATAAAATATAAGAAACAGGCCATGCAATAATATTTGCATAAAACACCAATTTCAAAAATTCAAAAACTGTTTTTATTGCGAGTTTTCCTGTAGAAGCACCAAGAACTTTTCTAATGCAGATCTCCTTGATCTTTCGTTCGGATGTGAATGAAACAAGACCGAATAATCCAAGACAGGCAATAAATATGGCGAAAAAAGAGAAGTATTTTGAAATTTCACCCATTTTGTTTTCAGATGCATAAGATTCACCGAGCAATTCGTCATAGTGATAATAAAGAAAAGGCTGATTTGGTACAATACTTTCCCATTTTTCACTGATAGATTCAATAACAGTCTGGTTGAAAGTGGGATAGGTTCTGATAAATGTGAGTGAAGCGTTTGGTGGAGAAAGAGCAAGTATTATCGGCTCAATTTTTGTATAAACAGGTTTGAAATTGAAGTTTTTCACCACACCTATTATATTAACATTAGTACCGCTGAAAGTGAAAGTTGCACCAACTGGTTCGTCAAATCCCATCATTTTTGCAGCTTCTTCATTGATAATTGCAACACTTGATTCAGGAAGGTCGATAAGAGGATCAAAATCACGGCCATTGAGCATATTCATTTTAAAAGTTTTCAAAAAGTCATGGTCAACAAACGAATAATGAAAGAGAATTTCACTTTCAGGATCTTTGCCGGGCCATGAAAAATTAGGATGAGAGTTCATTATATTGCCCGGAAAATTGGATATAGAACCAATATTTTGTACTCCCGGAAGCTTCATTAATTCTTCTTTTAATACCGAATATGATTGGGTGGCACTGCCCCGTAAAGATGTAAAGATCATATTTGATTTGTCATAGCCCAAGTCCTTCTGCTGGATATATTCAAGTTGATTAGATATTACTCCGGCACAAATGATCAGAAATATGGATAAGGAAAATTGAAGAATTACAAAAGCTTTTCTAAAGAAAATGCCTCTCTTGTTTGAAATGTATGTTCCTTTTATCACCTGAACGGGCTGAAACGATGATAGAAATAAAGCCGGATATATTCCTGCAATGATACCTGTGAAAACTGTAAGTGAAAATAATCCTATGAGAATATATTGATTGCCAAAAAGATCTAACGACAATTCTTTGCCCGAAATATTATTAAAATATGGAAGCGCAAAATTAATTAATAAAATACTTATAGTAACTGCTATCAAAGTGATCAGAATCGATTCGCTGAAAAATTGCCTTAACAGCTGTGGCCGAACAGCACCGATCACTTTTCTCAAACCTACTTCCTTAGCCCGGTTAACATATCTTGCAGTCGACAGATTCATGAAATTAATACATGCAATTATCAGAACCAAGAGTGCAATTCCAGAAAAAATGTATACATATTGAAAATTGCTGAGGTTTTCATAATCAGCTGTAAAATCAGATTTCAGATAAATATCCTTCAGAGGTTGAAGATATACATCTGCTTCGGTCTGATTGCTGTTATCTATCAGGGTATTTACGATCTTACTGTTAACTGTCTTAATATCAGCATTGTCGTCCAGAAGTACATAAGTATATATCCAATTTCTTTCCCAGTTATCCAATTGACTTTCGAATTGTCTTATGGTTGTTAAAAAGTCGAATTTAATATGGGATTGGCTGTTCTTATTATTTATTACTCCAGTTACTGTAACATTATAACTGTTATCAAAACGGAGAACTTTTCCTATAGGATCATTATTACCAAAATACTTTTTTGAGATATCTTCAGTTATTAAAACGGAATTCGGATCATTAAAAAATGTTTCAGGATCCCCTTTGATCACTGGAAAATCAAAGATACTAAAAAAGGACTTGTCTGCTGAAATCATATCTATTTCAAAAAAGGAATTGTCCTGGTACTCAACCAGTGTTCCAAA
The DNA here is from genome assembly GCA_042564455.1 of Candidatus Zhuqueibacterota bacterium. Lineage (GTDB taxonomy): Bacteria > SM23-31 > SM23-31 > SM23-31 > SM23-31 > JBHPLC01. The sequence continues at coordinate 24,163 of JBHPLC010000030.1, forward strand.
CTTTATAACTCGTGCGTTTTCTAAAATTTCAGGGTACTTGCTATTAAGCTCCGGTCCTATCGATCCCGGTGTTACCGCCACAGGAAAATCTCCGCCGGCATACTTCTGGACTTCTACAACCCTGTAAATATTGGAGGAGTTATCATGAAACATATCATATGTTAATTCATTCTGCACCCACAATCCTATCAAAAGGCTGCATGCAAGTCCTATCGATAAACCCGATATATTGATAAATGAGAATGATCTCTGTTTCAATAGATTTCTGAATGCAATTTTTATGTAATTTTTAAGCATGACTGTTCCCCAGTAGAAAGAATTATTTATATATTTGAATATTGTAAATAAAACCTGACGCCAGTACCAATGATCTGCCTTCACCTTTCCGTTCACTTGGAGAATATCCCGATAAACTTCTTCCAAGTCTCCTGATATAGAATATTTACTGTGATATCTTACAATATGGATCAGCAGCCATTTTGCAGTTTTTGGTGGCTTATTTAAGGAATGTTCTCTCATTTACATTTCTATTTAAAGGCAAATTTCGGAATATCTTTCCATAAAGTATTCTGTAGTTCCCTGGCATTCTGAAGAGCTTTTTTCCCGGTAAGTGTGATTCTGTAATATACTTTGTTACTCCCTCCACGTTTCTCTGAGGGCTCTCCCTTTCTGGTCTTCACATATCTCTTTCGCACAAGATAATCAAGAGTATTATATAAAGTCCCGTACAATATCTTACTGCCGGATAACTCTTCGATCTTTGCATGGATCTTCACTCCGTAAGCTTCTTCCTTGAGATGCCAGATCGCAATCAGGAAAATTTCTTCATTAATTGTAAGTTTTTTCATGATGACCTCGTGAATAGACTACGATAATATCGTACCATTATTGATACGATTTTATCGTATGAAAAGTTTCAGATCTTTTCGAAATTATTGATTTAAGTATGTGTTCATAGGATTTAATTTGAACATGCAAGCCGTATCTGAAAGAAAAAAGCCCGGCAAGAACCGGGCTTCAGATAATCATGTGTTAATTGTCAGTTATTTCGATATTCTGTAAATTCAGGATTCGATATAACCGGTAAAATTACATGAGATGGATATTCAAGGCTGTGACAGATTGTCTGTGTCGCTTTCATGTATTCTGTCTCAATTTCATTATTGCCTCCTGTATTCAAATTCCTCGAATAAAAAGGAAAGTATGCGGAAGAGACAATGAGACGAAGTTTTTCGCCCGGCGATATAGTTATCCCTGTATGCCACAGGTCAAGTTTATATTCATATATTTTTTCAGGTTCAAGCAATTTCGGATCTGATAAAGATTCCCGGAATCTTGCCCTTACTATACCATGGACAAGAAATTTCTGGCCGCCGTTCTTGTCGATTCTGTATAGTTTCATTATCCAGTCTGTGTCTTTAGCTGTAGTGCCGGCATATAATACTGCTGAAACCGGACCTGCAATAGTTAAAGGTTCTGCTAAAATATTTGTCTCAAATTCCAGAAAATCCGATCTGTCGGAAACATTTTCCGGAGTGGGATCTCCGGGATCATAATCATAACTATTGGATTCAGGACTGTTTTGCAGAAGACCAATATCTTTTGTCAGCTGACCTGTTCCAAACGGTAAGGACACATTCGGATTACTTGACAAATAAAATTTCTTGAATTCAGTCTGCATAAGTGGGTATTTGTTCCCCTGAATCCATTTATTTGTTCCCATAACAAATAATGAGACAAGAGGTTCTTTGTCTATGCCGTTGTCTATACCCTTAAGCCATTTATCGAACCATCTCAAATACTCTTTCTGCAGATCGATCACGGCTTCGGAACCGTAATCAGTTCCCTGTCCGTCAGTACGGCTGTCAAAAGGTGTATGTCCCCAGGGGCCAATGACCATTTTCTGCATCCCTGTGCCCGATCTATCCATAGTCATATAATTCAATTTTGTTCCGATCCCGTCTCCGTCATGCCACCCGGACTGATTAAATACCGGTATGCTTAAACCGTCCAGATGTTCAAGGTAACTGCCTTCTTTCCAGTATTCATCGTTTGTATTATGTTCTATCCATTCTTCCCATATACGATTTTTACTGCCATACAATCGTTCATATAAATCTATTACAGGCAGGTAATTCATCGACCTGAATGAAGAATTTCTTCTGACTTCATCAATAGCCTGCTTTGTAATATCCGCTCCGGCTTCTTTTTCTGTGAGTTCAAGCCATCGAAGTGCAAATCCAAGTGTGAAAGCACCATTACAGTACGGCAAATGCATAAAAGGATCTGTCGGTGAACAATTTGGAATGATCGTTACCAGATGGGGTGGTTTTTCTTTTGCAGCGAGCCACTGTACCCAGCCGAGGTACGAGCTGCCAAACATCCCGACCTTACCGTTGGACCAATCCTGTTCAGCAAGCCATTCGATAGTGTCATACCCATCCCGGGTTTCATTAACGAGAGGTCTCCATTCTCCTTCGGAAGCATATCTCCCGCGGACATCCTGAACAGCATAAATATAACCGCGTCGGACAAAAAATCTTGCAAGAATTTCCGCCATCTCTTTTTTATAGGGATTACGTGAAAGTATAACAGGAAAAGGACCAATTCCGTCAGGGAAATATATATCTGTAGACAAATTCACTCCGTCTCTCATCGGAATCGAAATATCGTTTCCTAATTTAACCTCAAATTCCGGTTTTGAAAGCAGCGGATCTTCATTGATCTCTTCAACAAGTTTTTCATAACCATTTCTGAAGAAACTATTATAACGTTCCGGAATACTCCCCGCACATACCCGGTCCTTACTGTCAACCCAGA
>JBHPLC010000031.1:0-26942 GCA_042564455.1 Candidatus Zhuqueibacterota bacterium
TCACAGTCTGCAAAGAAAGAAAGAGACGATTATGATGTGGCTCTGACTCTCTTTAATGACAACCTCTATGAATCCGCTGAGAACAGTTTCAGGGATTTTATAAACAAATATCCAAATAGTGAAAGACTTGAGAACGTTTATTACTATTTAGGCATTTGTGAATATAATCAGGGCGATTTTAAAGGCTGCAGGAAGAACTACGAAATATTTGAGGCAAAATTCCCATTCAGTGACTATAAGGATGAAGCAGTATTCTTTATCGGGCAGTGTTACTACAATGAAGGAAATTTCGGGGAGGCTGTAAATAATTTTAGAAAAGTTGCAGAAGAGATTTCCAACAGTAACATGAAAGACCAGGCTTTTCAATGGATCGGAGAGAGCTATTTTGCCCTGAATAACTTTAGCGGGGCTGCAGAGTACTACCAGAAAGCTCTTGATGAAAGTACCGATAAATTAGATGTAGAATATGTCCTGTATTCACTGGGATGGTCACTTGTGGAGCTGGAAAAATATACCGAAGCAATTACGAAACTAAATACACTGATAAACCGTTATCCGGACAGTGAATACATCGCTACTGCAAAATTTAAGTTAGGTGAGGCCCAATATTTCACAGAAGAATATGATGAAGTAGTTAATACACTTCCGGGTGTACTGGATCATCCTGACAATAAAGAATTCAGAGCTGCGGGACTTCATTATGTCGGCGAATCGTATTATAACCTGCAGGATCATGATAAAGCACGCGAGAACTTTTTGCTCGTGATCCGGGATTATCCCGACAGCAGATTTGCGGATGAATCTTATCGGGCAGTAGGCTGGATCTTAATGGATGAAGAGAATTATAAGCAGGCTGCAGATATTTTCGCTCAACTTGCAGAGAGAACTTCAGGACCATTAAACGACGAATCTCAGTATTTATGGGGTATTTCGCTCAGACAATCGGGAGACATTACAAAAGGAAATGAAATCCTTGAGGAATTAATAGCAACTAATCCTGAAAGCGAACATACAGATAAGGCTATTTTTATTCTGGGAACAGAGGAATTTGAGAACGAAGAATTTCTGGATGCATATAACAGGTTTAAATCTTTAACGGATAATTATAAAAACAGCGATTATTATATCCAGGCTCTGAAAATGGTGGGAGAATCACTTGTAAACCTTGAAAGATATGATGACGCTGAAGCTGTTTATACCGATTTAACAAGTTCGGGTGATCAGGAAATTGCATCCTGGAGCAGTTATCAACTCGGATCATGTCAGTATAAAATGGGAGAGACTGAAAAAGCTGTAACTTCATTAGAGAGATATCTGCGTAATTTTCCCGGACATGAATTAGAGGATCAGGCTCTTTTTATTATTGGGAATATTCAATACGATAATGAAGACTATAAATCTGCAATTACGACCATGACAACATTAAGACTCGGTCATATAGAGTCTGACAAAGCAATGGATGCATTATATATCCGTGCTTATGCGAAATTCAAATCTGAGGATTTTGAGGAAGCCAGAAAAGATTTCCAGGCATTATTAGCCAATGGCGGGATAGAAAAATACAAACTGGACGCAACACACCGGCTTGCCGACAGCTGGTTTATGATAAAGCAATATGATAATGCGCTCCTGCTGTACCAGGAAGTATACAGACAGTTAACTGATCCGGAGGAACGCCTTGCCGTTCAATTTCAGCAGGCTGAAACTCTGGCCAGGCTTGACAGGTTTGAAGAAGCGATAAATGTCTACAGATCGATTTTTACAAATACTCCCGATTCAGAATGGGCAGATGATTCGTTTTATACTATGGCAAGAATATATGCCTATCAGCTGAATGACTATACCAAGGCAATTCAGGAATTCCAGACGTTCACACAAAGATATCCGGAGTCAGAATTCAGGGATGATGCATTTTACGATATTGCTAATGCTTATTATAATCAGCAGAAATATACTGAATCAATTTATAATTTCAGGGAGATTCTCAACGGGTATCCTGACAGTGAATGGGTAGCTGATGCTGTGATGGGGATACAGGATGCCTATAATGCATTGGGACAGCTGGAGAAAGGTGTGGAAGCTGCGGAAGATTTTATTAATAAGAATATTAACAATCCAAAATTAGACGTTATTCTACTAACTAATGGTAATTACCTTCTAGGTTCAGACAAATTTGACGAAGCAATAAGACAATATTCAAATCTTATCTCTCGTTTCCCGAGAAGTGAGCACGTTCCACAGGCTTATTTAGGAATGGGAGATGCATATATAATGAAAGGTGATCAGGATAATGCGGTTAGAAATTTCTGGAAATTAGTGCAGGATTTTCCCAAAAACACTTTTGCACCCCGCGCACTGATAGAATTGGGGATAATTTATTTTGACCGCGAGGATTATGCATTATCTGAAAAATATTATAAGCGGGTAATTAATGAATTTCCGAATTCAGAGGAATTCGGGAAGGCATTATTTGAAGTGGCAAATACTCAACTAATGCAGAAGGATGAAACAAATGCCATCACCAATTATAATGAAGTGATCAAGAAATTTTCCGACAAAATTATTGGTTACAGAGCAAGGAATAATCTTGGCAGGATATTTATCAATCAGGGTAAATATGATCAGGCAATAACATTATTTGATCTGGTAATTAAGGAAAATGCGGATGAGCTTGCCGCTGAAGCACAGTATAACCTGGGTGTGGTCTATATGAGCCAGGGAGATTATGAAGAAGCTTCCAAAACATTCAGTGCTGCCAGAGCATTTTATCAGGCATATGAACCATGGTATACTGTGGCATCTCTTGATCTGGCATTATGCAGCGAACGAATGGAAAGATTTATGGATGCTAAAAGCCTATATGAAAAAATTCTTGAGGCTCATCCCGACGATGAGTACGGCAAAAAAGCACAGGAAGGTTTGAACAGAATAAAAAGAGATCTTTAATAATATAAATTTTAGGAAATGTTATGGGGATTTTTGCTGGTTTTAAAATTAATTTATTCAGCGTTATTGTTGTAATACTTATCCTGGGTATTTTTGTTCCTCAGGGATTCGCACAGAAAAAAACGCCACCGCCCGTAAAAATAGGGCTTCCTGACAGCACTTTAAAGGCAAAAGTCAGCGAAAAAGGTCCCGGTAAGACGGGTTTGTCTGATATTCCCCTAAGAGAGTATACTATCTTTGGAAAAGAAAGAATGAGAATACTTCCTTCTCAGAGAATGGCTATTGAGATCGCAGATATCACCTCCAAAGAAAGGATCGATGAATCAGCGGACAGGGGCGAAAGACAGGTTCCCGGTGCAGGAGGAGAGAAACTCGACAGGGATATTGATATTCCGTACATTGGTAAAGTTAATGAGGCTTATGCCTCCTTCGGCAGATATACAGATATGAATATGGGATTTAAGTTATTTAAAAATTTTCCTAAAGATGAACTTTCTATCGAAGCCGACTATCATAACAATAAAGGTCACGTAGTAAATTCGGATTTTTACAACTTTTCCGGAACATTGTCAAATCTGCATAAATTTACCTCCAGGATACTGCACAAAAACCAGATTTCGTTTAACTCATATAATTATAATTTTTACGGTTCATTGATGGATCCGGTCAGAGAGAGAAAAGGATTTGATGTTGATTTTATATCTTCCGCAAACATTTCGCAATGGGATTTCTTCAGCATGCGGATGGAAATTGGCGGAAGATATTTTGATCCTGATGATTCTGAGGTTTTCAATTATGATGCATGGACACGATTTAATGCAAATACGATAATGTTTGGAACATTCATAAACGGATTATTTGAAGCAAGTACCGACAGGATCCTGGATGGCGCTGTTGGTAATGCAAACCTTAATACTGCTAATTTTATTAAATCTCAGATCACCTTTGAGAGGCTTCTTACACAGAGAGTTCACCTGAAAGCAGGAGCGGCATTTTATTCTTATTATTCAGATTACCTTAAAAATACTTTTCAAAAAGTCGGCAATAATTTACAGGCGACTTACTGGGTAAGGGACGGACAGGAGGATACGGATATATATCCTATTGCCGCATTAACATTCGATATGGATGACAAAGGGAGATTTTTTATAGAGTATGAACCGAGTATAAGGTCATTTAATTTAAAAGAGCATATCCAGGTCAATCCTTATCTTGAGCTTTCATCACCGATCGCTTATGAGAACACAAGTCACAGCGTAAAAGCAGGATGGAGAAGGTCTTATGCTTATGATCTGGCTTTTGAAATATTTTACAATGACAGAAGAACGAAAAACTACGGTATATATATTGACAGAGGTCTTGACCCGAATTTTACCGATGGTATATGGACTTATTCATTCGATAACACGCTTAATGTTAATGAATACAGTATGATCCTTAATTGGAATCCTCATTCACGCTTTAATGCCTGGAGTTCATTCAGTTATATGCAGTACAATTTTGATGACAGCCAATTTGCAGAGAAAATTCCGTATTTGCCGAATCTGGCTCTTGATTTTTCAATTCAGTATTTTCCGGGCATGGGGATTCAATGTGTTCTCGATGGACAGTATATTGGTAAGCGTTATATTGCCCCGTTTGAACTGTCTACGGAAGAAAATGAGATTGACGCTTACATATTGAGTAATATTACCATAAGTAAACAGTGGAATTCCCATTTTGGAACCTATGTGTATTCTTCAAATATATTAAATCAGGATTTTGAGACCTGGAATAATTACCTTGCTCCGAAGGTTACAGCCGGTGCAGGTTTTCGCTATTTCTGGTAAGAAAATAATAACAATATATTCGAGAAGTTTTTTGGAGGCAGAATGAATTTATTAAATATGAGCACCCAGGGCGGATGGTTGATGATCCCGATATTATTTTGTTCGATTATTGCGGCTTATGTTATTGTTGAGCGGTTTTTGGTGATCCGTAAATCCCGTTCTAATACCCGTCAACTCATGATGAAGATCAAATCTCTGATTCTTAAAGAGAGACGCGATGAAGCGATCACATTAACAAATGAAACACCCGGACCGGCTGCAAAAGTATTAAAACAGGGACTTATCAGAGCCAACAGAAGCAAAGAGGAGATAAAGGACGCTATTGAATCGGCAGGTAGAGAAGAGATATTTTTTCTCGAACGTAATCTGGGCTATCTTGCTACAATTGCCGGTGTTGCTCCTTTGATCGGATTTCTTGGTACAGTCTGGGGAATGATGGAAGCTTTTATGGAAATCCAGAATTTAGAGGGTAATGTAAATGCAGCTGTCCTGGCAGGTGGTATATGGCAGGCTCTTATAACAACAGCTGCCGGACTTGCCGTAGGTATTGTGACCTTCATTTTTTATAATATTCTGACTTCAAAAGTCCAGCGTTTTGTTTTTGAGATCGAGTCTTCTTCAAATGAACTTGTGGAACTGCTGACTGAGGACAATTATCAGGAACATTCTTTCAGGGAGATCTAAAATGAAATTTCAATCTGAACGAAAACTGCTCGATACATTTTCTTTTTCATCATTAACGGATATTGTATTGCTGTTACTGATATTCTTCCTCCTGTCTTCTACATTTATTGTTCAGCCTGGTATCAAGGTTAAACTTCCTCAAACTGAATCCACTGAAGAGGTAATGGATAAATCAATAACTGTCACGATAACTAAAAGCGGCACATATTATCTGAACGAAAAACAGGTGGCATTAAATGAACTTGGTGCAAGACTGAATTCGTTAGTAAAAGAAAGCATCACTAATATAGCGATCATAAAAGCTGATGAGACAGTTTCGTGGGGAAAGATCGCTGAAGTAATGGACCTGTGCTTAAAAGCAGGTCTGGATAAATTAAACATGGCAACGGAAGACATCCATGGATGAAAGAAAAGAATCAAAAGTGTACAGCTCAGTAGGCTGGCTGTTTTCAGTATTATTTCATGTTTGTTTGGGAATATTGCTTTTTTCCATTATGATCCATGTAACTCCGAAAGAACCTGATTTTGTTGAAGTCACTTTTTCTCAGGTTTCTGCTGCCGATACGCCGAACCTGTCGAAGGAAACGACAGTTTCTCCCTCAACACCTTCTTTGCAGTCTGCAATGAGAGAGACAAGAGAGAACCGGCTTGTTGATGTTCCCAAAAGAAGAATGAATATTACTGAACCGGACAAGATCCCTCTTGATATGAAGGAAAAACTGCAGACTCAGACACAACAAAGTAAAACTGCGGAAAAGATCGATCCGCTAAAAGGGATTGAAAGAGAAACAAAGGTTATTAAGGAAAATCCCGTTTCCGGAGCAAGAGATCTGACTGGTACACAGAAGGTGGATCTGGGACAGATGTCGAGATCAAAGATTCAGACTGAGGGATTAAATGCTACAGTTGCCGGAAATAAGCCTTATGAAATTTCCTGGGAGGGCGGAAACAGACAGGTAGTTACTGAAAAAATACCGGTATTCCCTGAAGGCATTTATAAAGAGGTTAAACTGAGTTTCAAAATTGAAGTATTGCCCGATGGATCTATAAAAAATATTTTGCCTTTACAAAAGGGAGAGGCCACTCTCGAATCGATTACAAAAACTGCATTAAAGCAGTGGATGTTCAGTAAACTGGAAAAAAGTGCGCCGCAGGAAAATCAGTACGGTACCATTAAATTCAGGTTTATCTTAAGATAAATATGAAATAATTGGTCCTCATTATTGACACTTTGTTATTATATGGGATTCTTATATCAAAAACAGAATGAAAACTAATTTCTTAAAAATTATTTCCGTTGCGTTTATATCCATCCTTTTATCCTCGCTTTCCTTAAATTCACAAATAAATACTAATTATATTTCAGAGAAAAACAAGATAATCAGCGAAGGACTGGAACTGGTTTATTCAACCGATTATGACGAGGCAATTGCTCATTTCCGAAAGATTGATGAGATAGATCCCGAATGTGTTGAAGCTTTGTTTTTTGAAGCTTTTGTACTTGAATTAATAATGGATGTATACAGGTCTCAGGTTTATGATGACAGTTTCAATGTCGTAGTTGAGAAAGCAGTAAAAAAAGGAGAGGAAGCTGTAGAGAAAAATCCTACTGCAAGAAATTATATGTTCCTCGGGGGAGTTTATGGTGTTCGCGGTGTAAGAAAAGGAATCTTAGGCTCATGGTATGGAGCTGCAATGGATGGAAGGAAAGCTAATTCAAATTTTGAAAAATCCATAAAATCGGATTCAGAGCTTTACGACTGCTATTATGGTATCGGTTCGTATCATTATTGGAAAACAAAAAAACTCAAACGGTTTTTCGGTTTTTTAATACCGGATAATCGTGAACAAGGTATGAAAGAGATACACTTATCCATAGAAAAAGGAATTTTTGCGGAAACACCTGGCAGGAATGCATTATTCCGGATATATATAGAAGAAAAGCGATTTGAGGATGTCGAAAAACTTGCAGAATTAGTGCTGAAAGACAATCCGAATCACCTGTTTCCGCTGTGGTATCTTGGTGTCTCTTATATCAAAACAGAACAGTGGCAAAAAGCCCTCGGTGTTTATCAAAAGATTGCTGATTATCTGCCGCAAATAACTTTTCACGGACCTGAAGCAGATATCGAAACATGGTATTATACCGGTCTGTGCTATTATAATATGAAAAATAATACAAGAGCCCGCGAATATTTCTCCAAAATCCCACCCTATGAAGGTAAAGTAAATAAAGAACTTTTTTACTATGATGATTATGTCAAGAAGAGTAAATCGTATTTAAAGAAAATTGATCAGAATTAGATTCTTCGGATGTTAGTTTCAAATTTCATATTCAATTGCCTCTCATGTAAAATTCATTGATCTATATTCAGCATAAAAGGAAATTATAAGTTGATGTTATTTTAAATTATTCTATATTATTGGTCTATGCTTTATGAATCAGGATGATGAAATGTTTTCCAGTTTAATTGGTCAGAAAAAGACAAAAGAGTATTTTAGAAAAGTTGTATCTTCAGGCAAAATGCCCCATAGTTATATCTTTTATGGTCCTGTTGGGGTAGGGAAAACAGCTGCAGCTATTGATCTGGCAAAATATCTTTTATGCCGCAGTGAAGACAGCAATAAACCATGTGAAGAATGTGTCAGCTGTGCAAAATTCAGGAATCTTGAACATCCTGATTTGCTATTCTATTTTCCAATGCCTGTGATCCCTGACAAAAAGAAAGAAATTAGTGTGATTCTGAAAATGAGAACAGAATTTGCACAAAATCCTTACACGCTGACTAACCGGTCAGGAAAAGATTCCATCCATATAGATAAGATTAGAGATATTAAGAAACGGCTAATTATGCAATCCTACCAGGGAAAGGGAAGAGTAGTTATAATCACCGGAAGCGATTTAATGACTGTTCAGGCATCAAATTCCTTGCTAAAAGTTTTAGAAGAACCTCCTCAAGATATTACAATGATTCTGGTAACCTCGATCTTAGGTGATTTGCTGCCTACTATTCGGAGCCGGTGCCAGCTTCTTCATTTTTCCAATCTCTCGGCTGATGATATTTCAAGGGCTCTGGTAGAAAGGGAAAATCTTTCGGAAGAAGAAGCACAGCAATTAGCTTATTTATCAGAAGGCAGTTATTCGAAAGCCCTTGATTACTGGAATGATGATTTTTCTGAAACGAGTCAGGATTGTGCAAAGTTTATAGAGACCTGTTCAGAAAAGACTTTACTGGATAGTGTTGAGATCGTAGAAGAATTCTCAGGCAAATACAGGAAAAATCCTAATGGATTAAGATCATTATTGGATTATTTGTCTGTTCTTGTAAAGAGTTATTATGAGAATGTCCTGGTAAACGAAAATGACGCAAATCAGGAGCAAAAACTGATAAGGATTCCTGATCCTATAAAAAAACTATCAAAAACCAGCCTTGAAAACCTGATTGATGAGACGGAAAAATCAGTTGATTTACTAAACAAAAATGTTTATCTTAATTTGATTTTGATGAATTTGAATTTTAAGCTTAGAAATATATTTAATGATGCCTAATTTTGTTGAAGTTCTTTTTAAAGCAAATAGAAGATGCGTTTATTCTAACCCTGAAGAATATCCCCTTAGAAAGAACGACTTTGTTATATTGCGGGCTGATAAAGGTATAGATATCGGCCTGGTCAATAATTTTTTTGAAGAGTTTAAGCCTCCATCCGAGAATTATGTGGTTCACGAAATTCTCAGAAAAGCTTCACAGGATGAGATCGCAAAACTGAGTGATAATAGAAAGAAAGAAGATGAAGCTAAACCGGTTGCTAAGAGATTATTTAAGAAACATGAACTGGATATGAGGCTGACCGATATAGAGTATCAGCTTGATGCGAATAAGATCACATTCTATTTTACTGCGGATGAAAGAGTTGATTTCAGAGAACTTGTAAAAGACCTTGCTCAGCAATTCAAAGCAAGAATAGAGTTGAGACAGATAAGCCTGCGTGAGTCTGCAAGAAAACTCGGCGGCTGCGGGAAATGCGGTCTCGAATTATGCTGTACAACATGTATTGTTCATGTTTTTCAACCTATCTCAACACAATGTGCTAAAGAACAAATGATGTCTACTAATCCTTCAAAGCTTACGGGAATGTGCGGTAGACTAAGATGCTGTTTAAGATATGAACTCCCGATGTACCAGGAAGAAATACAAAAATATCCGGTTCTGGATTCCGAGATTAATTATTCTGATGGAAAAGCAAAAATAGAAAAGATAGATATATTTAAACAGCTCGTTTATCTGCGGCGGGAAGATGATATTGTGGAAACTATCCCCCTTGAAGAAGTAAACAAAATAATGTCAAAAAATTAGAATAATATAATAGTCGGTTTGTATTTGTTTTCTAAGGTTAGCCGGACCTGACTGTTCGGCTTTTATATTTTATACTATCCTTTAATTATTGGATATGAATTTGAAGAAGCAAAAAATATTAGTGACGAGCGCTCTTCCCTATGCCAATGGACCGATCCATCTCGGACACCTTGCCGGAGCTTATCTGCCGGCAGATGTATTTGTCAGGTATAACCGGTTAAAGGGAAATGATGTTGTCTATATTTGCGGATCAGATGAACATGGTGTACCCATTACGCTGAGAGCGGAAGCTGAAGGAGTGACTCCGCAGGAGATCGTTGATAAATACCATGAAATGAACAAGCTCAGTTTTAAAAAGGTCGGTATAAGCTTTGACAATTTTTCAAGAACAACTCTTCCTTTACATCATGAAACATCGAAAGAGTTCTTCCTGAAGATACATGACAAAGATATTCTCAGATCAAAAACCGATACACAGTTTTTTTGTTCCAAATGTGACCGCTTTTTAGCTGATAGATTTGTAGAAGGAAAATGCCCGAACTGTGAAAATATAGGCGCCCGGGGTGACCAGTGTGAAAAATGCGGAACATGGCTGGATCCGACAAAATTAATAGAACCTCAGTGTAAAATATGCGGTTCTAAACCGTTTCCAAAAGAAACTACTCATTGGTATATACCTTTAGGTGATTTTCAGAAAAAACTTGAAAAATGGATCCTGTCCAAAAAGGACTGGAAAGAAAATGTCCTGAATTTCTGTAAAGGCTGGTTTGACCAGGGACTGGATGACAGGGCAGTCACCAGAGACCTGGAATGGGGTGTTCATATCCCATTGGAGGGAAGCGAAGGAAAAGTTCTTTACGTGTGGTTTGATGCCCCAATAGGTTATATTTCCTCAACAAAAGAATGGGCTTCTGCCATTGGGAAACCTGATATCTGGAAAGAATACTGGTGTAATCCCGATTCAAAAATATATCATTTTATCGGAAAAGACAATATAGTCTTTCATGCGATATTTTTTCCTGTCATTTTGATGGCTTACGGTGAAGGTTATAATTTGCCGGAGAATGTAGTCGCAAACGAATTTCTAAATCTTGAATCCCGTAAGATCTCCACAAGTCAGAATTATGCAGTATGGCTTGATGATTTTCTGGAAAAATTCCCCCCGGATCCATTAAGATACTGTCTCGCTTCCATAGCCCCGGAATCCAAGGATTCTGATTTTTCATGGCGGGATTTCCAGGCGAGAAATAATAACGAACTTGCAGATGTATTAGGGAATTTCATAAACAGATCATTAGTATTCATATATAAAAATTTCAATGGAAAGATCCCCGCAGTTGAAAAACTTTCTCCGGAAAATCAGGAATTCCTTTCAGGGACTGATCAGCTGCTGGATGAAATATCAAATAAAATAGAAAAATTTCAGGTTAAAGCTGGATTAAACAGCCTGATGGAGATCGCCAGGAGAGCTAATAAATATTTTAATGACAGTGAACCGTGGATTTCATTGAAAGAAGATAAAAAGAAATGTTCTGAATCCCTGTTTGTCTGTGCTCAAATTGTGAAATCCCTTTCCCTGGCTATGCTCCCGTTTTTACCATTTTCCGGTAAAAAACTGATACAGATTTTGAACATGGAGAATGAGTTCGAAGGTTTAGACTGGGATGGAATAAAAGAAATGATAATTCCATCAGGGAAAACGATAAATAAACCGGAAATTTTATTTTATAAATTGGAAGATGAGGTAATTCAAATGGAAATTGAAAAACTCGATTCAACTTTATCAGGAAATGAATCTTCCGGCGAGAAGGAAGAAAAAAAGGAAGACGAAAAAGTTTCCAACATTATATCTATTGACGATTTCAAGAATCTCGACCTCCGTATCGCAGAAATAAAGAGTGCGGCAAAAGTTCCGAAGACAGATAAATTACTAAGACTGGAAGTTGATGACGGAAAGGAAATAAGATTCATTGTTTCCGGTATTGCGGAACATTATACTGAAGAAGAATTGGTTGGGAAATCAATAGTATTATTGGCAAATCTTAAACCGGCAAAGATTAGAGGTGAAATATCCAACGGAATGCTGCTGGCGGCAGGTACAGATGATAAGCTGGCTTTACTTATGCCGGATAAACCAATGCCTCCCGGAAGCAGTATAACATAATAACAGCAATTTTATGACTATAAACGCAGCAGTTGGACAGCTAAAGTCCGTTTTCTGTAATATTCCAAAAAATGTTGATAAACATATTAGTTTTATTAACGAAGCAAAAAAACAGGGAGCGGATATCATCGTTTTTCCTGAACTCAGTCTGACTGGATATACACTGAGAGATGCGGTACTGGAAGTGGCGGTTGATCCTGATAACGAATATATTCGCAAATTAGCTTTACATTCTGAGGATATTATTATTATTGCAGGTATTGTTGAATCCGGGAAAAAACAGAGGTGCTATAATACTGCAGTATTATTTGAAAATTGTGAAATAAGAAGTAAACACAGAAAAGTATTTCTGCCTACTTATGGGATGTTTGAAGAAGGCAGATATTTCTCTACAGGAGATGATATAAAAGTGCACGAGACGTCTTTAGGCAGAATTGGAATAATAATCTGTGAAGATGCCTGGTATCCTGAATTAGTGATGAAATACAGAGAATTGGATATTGACTTGCTCGTGATAATGGCCGCCAGCCCGGTCAAAGATATTCCTGAAGAGATCGGAATAAGAAACAAAGAAATTAACAATTCACTTAATAGATTTCATGCAAGAAACCTGGAAGTCCCTGCAATATTTGCAAATAAAACAGGATATGAACAGGGAGTATGTTTCTGGGGAGGGTCTTCTCTGTATTCTAGTAAGGGTGAAAAAACAGCAGAAGCATCCACTTTTGAAGAGGAATTGATTATTTCTGAATTGGATTTTCATGCTGATCAATAAATATTTGAATAAACAAAGAGAATTGTTGATATTTTACAAAGTATATTTTATATTATAGGTTTACTAAAAATTGCTAAATTTGAGTTTATTTATCTTTAACATAGAAGGAGTTTTTTAATTATGAGACGAGATAACAGGTGGAGGTGGTTTTTTATTGCAGTATGTATAATAACCGCCATCTATTATTTACTACCTACCTTCAGATTTTACAACCTGTCTGAAGCTGATAAGAACGATCCCAATAAAAAAGAATTGGTAAATGAACTTTCAAGGGATGCGATAAAAAGGGGTCTTGACCTGCAGGGCGGAGTACATTTGATCATGGAGATCGACCTTGCCAGTCTCGTTGAAAAACTTTCAGTCAATAAAGATCAAAGATTTGATGATCTGTTTGATTCTGTGAAAGATAGAATAGAGAATGAAAACCCTGAAGAAGATTTTTTGAATATTTTTGCTGCAGACGCTCAGGCAGCTGATGTACCCCTTGATCGGTATTTTGACCGGGATGCCAGGCTTGATGAAAATAACAATCTCCGTTCGATCCCGGATTATCTGAGAAATGAAGCAGATGATGCAATTAAACGGTCTCTGGAAATTCTGAGAGGACGTGTTGACCAATTTGGCGTTGCAGAACCGAATATCCAGAAAAAGGGAAATAACAGGGTAATTGTCGAGCTCGCCGGTATAGATGATATTGAACGTGCAAAGCAGCTTATTCAGAAAACCGCACGTCTGGAATTCAAACTTTTAAAATCCGGTGAAGTGGTTGATGAGGTTTTTGATGAATTTGACAGGATTTTAAGGAATGAATTAAAGGATAAAACAGCAGCTGCGGAAACCAAAACAGAAGTTGATACTGCTCAAACGGAAAAAGCTGTCAGCACTATGACAGAAAAAAGTATCGGTGATCTTTTTGATACAGGGGATTCAACTGCATCTCAGGAAGAAGACTCAACAGTTATATTTGATGAAAACACAATAAATAGTACACCTTTCAGGGCATTTTTAGGAGACCTTTCCGCTTATCAGGGATGGGTTGGTGTTCCGGCACAGAATGTTGATCGTATAAAACTTCTATTAGAAAGAGATGATTTTCAGGAAGCTATTCCTAGTGATGCAGTCTTTCACTGGGATGCAAAACCTCAGGTCATAGGGGACGGTTCTGAGTATTATGAGTTGTACTTATTAGAAAGAGATGCTGCACTGGGCGGTGAAGTAGTAACCGATGCACGTGTTGAGATCGGATCCGGTTATGATCCGACTACAGCAGGGAAACCGGAAGTAACAATGAAAATGGACCGCCAGGGAGCTAAGGATTGGGAAACAATTACAGGAGCAAATATTGACAAACGGATCGCTATAGTCCTTGATGATAAAGTATGGTCTGCTCCGAATGTTAGAGACAAGATAACCGGTGGAAGTTCTGAGATTACCGGTATAGGAACCTGGGATGAAGCTAAAGATCTTGAGATCGTCCTTCGATCCGGTTCTTTTTCTGTAGATATGCTTACGGTATTCGAACAACGGGTCGGTCCTTCATTAGGCGCTGACTCAATCAGAAAAGGAACTTTATCTACTATTATCGGGCTTATCCTGGTAGTTTTATTTATGATAACCTATTACGGTTTATCAGGCGGGATCGCAAATATTGCACTTTTACTAAATTTGATATTTATTATGTCCGTTTTAGCCGGTTTCCATGCTACACTTACACTTCCGGGTATTGCAGGCCTGATATTGACTATCGGAATGGCAGTTGATGCAAACGTTCTTATCTTTGAGAGGATTCGGGAGGAACTGGATACCGGAAAAACGATAAGGGCAGCTATTGACAGTGGCTATTCAAGGGCATTTTTTACAATTCTTGACGCAAACATCACAACTTTAATTGCTGCGGTCGTCTTGTATCAGTATGGTACCGGTCCGATCAAGGGTTTTGCTCTGGTGTTGATGATAGGTATATGTTCAAGTATGTTCACTGCAATCGTGTTCACGAGGGTGATTTTCGATTTTGTTACAAGCAGATGGTCAATTCAGAAATTGAGTATATAATCTCATTACATGGTATAATGAAAAAGAAATACAGAGGATAATAAGAGTATGGAATTCATTAAAAGAAATATTAATATTGATTTTTTGGAAAAGCGGAAGACCGCATTTTATTTTTCAATGATATTGATAATAATCAGTTTTGTTTCCCTGGTTTTCCACGGTGGGCCAAAATTAGGTCTTGATTTTAGAGGTGGAACACAGATAAACCTGCATTTTGACACACCTGAGAGTGCTGCTGATATCAGGAATGCATTAAGCATTATCGATCTGGGGACAAGCGAAATAAAAGAGATTGGGAGTGAAAATGATATCCTGATCACAGTTGAGCAAAGTACCGGTATTGCTGATACCACAGTATATATTCTGAGAGAAGCATTCCCCGATAATAACATTATTATAAATGAAAGTGACGAAGTCGGGTCGCGGATCGGAAGCGAGTTGAAAAATAAATCTATTATTTCTGTGATTTTGGCGCTTTTTTTCCTGATAATTTATATCAGCTGGAGATTTGAATTTAAATTTGCAATTGGAGCTATTACTGCACTTGTCCATGATGTATTGATTACCATCGGTGTATTCAGCGTAATGGATAAAGAGATCACATTACCTATTGTTGCGGCGCTATTGACAATTGTCGGTTATTCTCTTAATGATACGATAGTTGTGTCGGACAGGATAAGAGAAAATATTAAAGTATTACGAAAAGAAAAATACCCTTTTATCATAAACAGAAGTCTTAACCAGACGCTCAGCAGGACGATTATAACTTCATTTACAACATTGTTAGTTGTAATAATTCTGTATCTTTTCGGGAGTGAAATAATCAAGGATTTTGCTCTTGCCCTTATTATCGGTGTTTCCATAGGAACTTATTCATCGCTGTTTGTTGCAACACCGATTGTTGTGCTATATCATGATTGGCAGGAAGAAAAGAAGAAGATCAAATAACTAAATAATCCTTAAATATAACCGGAAAAAACAGTGTTCCGGAAATTAAAAGTTTATTATTTTACGTCACTTTTTTTTCTTCTGCCCCTGCAAGGTCAGATCTACAAATTTTCTGGTGGATCCGCATTTGAATATCTTGAAAAACAGGTTTCATTCGGCCCACGGAATCCAGGCTCGGCAGGACACAGCAAATGTAAACAATTCCTTATTGATGAACTGAAAAAATATACTTCAGATGTGTCAACTCAGGATTTTTTATTTAAAGATACTGAGTTAAACAAGTCGTTTGTACTGACAAATATAATTGCCAGATTCAAAGCAAAAAATCCGGATTCACCGGTAATTTTATTAGCCGCACATTGGGATTCCCGGCCAAGAGCAGACAGGGATGAGGATGAAAAGAATAAAGAGAAACCGATTCCGGGAGCCAATGACGGTGCATCAGGAGTAGCAGTCTTACTTGAGG
Organism: Candidatus Zhuqueibacterota bacterium; assembly: GCA_042564455.1. Taxonomy (GTDB): domain Bacteria; phylum SM23-31; class SM23-31; order SM23-31; family SM23-31; genus JBHPLC01. The sequence continues at coordinate 16,220 of JBHPLC010000031.1, forward strand.
TTGCTAAAACATTAAAACAGAATCCTCCGCCTGTGAATGTCGATATTGTGTTTTTTGACGGTGAAGATTATGGAAAGAGCGGAGATCTGGATAACTATTTACTCGGTTCAAAACATTTCGCGAAAAATCTGCCCAGAACACCTTATCAATATGGATTACTTCTTGATATGGTAGGTGATAAGAACTTAAAACTGCCGAAGGAAGGTTACTCGCTGAGAATGTTACCTGATATCGTCAATAAGGTCTGGGATCGTGCAAAAAAATTGAACCTGACAGCATTTCAGAACAGAAGAGGATCAGAAATAATAGATGACCACAAACCACTGATCGAAGCAGGTATCCCGATAATTAATATAATAGACTGTGATCTGGTTGGGGAGAGATACTGGCATACATTGCAGGATACACCTGACAAATGCAGTCCCGAAAGCCTTTTGGAAGTCGGTACACTTGTACTCAGTGTAATCTATGATGGATTATAATATAAAAATAAATATCTTTTTGGATAGTTAGATTAACCTTGACTAAGCAGCCCCATTTTTTTATATTGATTTAAATTTAAAGTGAGGAGTAAATCTTGGAACACAAAATCAGAGAAGATGGAGATGTTATTATACTTGAAATATCCGGAGATGTTATTGGGATCCCAGATGCCACTGCCTTAAATAATCTGACACATGAATTTATAGATCAAAACAAAATAAAAGTTATATTTGATTTAGCCGGTGTAGTTTTAATGAACAGTTCAGGTTTGGGTATTTTGATCAGCGCATTAACCTCTGTCAGAAAAGCTGGCGGAGATATTGTATTTATAAATATATCAGACCGGATAAAGAATATCCTTGAAATTACGAAGCTCGATTCGATATTCAGGATTTTTGAAAATAAAGAATCGGCTATGAAGCATTTTAAATAATATTTATATATGAACGTAAAAATTGCTCTTGCCCAGGTATCTGCTTCCAAAGATATGGAAGCTAATCTGAAAAAGGCAGAACTGTTTATCAAAGAAGCCTCAAATAAAGGGGCGAATTTTATTTGTTTCCCGGAAATGGCTTTTATGAGATTTTTTCCTCAATACGTTGCGGATAAAAGCTTCTTTGATACTGCAGAGACAATTCCTGGGCCAACATTAGAGAGATTCCAGGTTTCTGCCAGGGCAAACAATATAGTAATTATTCTTAATATATATGAGAAAGATGGATCGGGTATTTATTTCAATACTTCCCCGGTAATTGATGCTGACGGTTCATACCTTGGGAAAGCGCAGATGATCCATATTGCTGAAGAACCGTTCTTTCATGAGAAATATTATTACCAGCCGGGGAAGACAGGTTTTCCTGTGTTCAGGACCAAATTCGGCAATATTGGAATTTCTATTTGCTACGACCGCCATTTTCCCGAACATATGAGAGCATTAACGTTAAAAGGTGCTGATATCATATTTATTCCGCAGGCAGGTATTAAGGATAATCCGGTTGATCTATATGAAATTGAGATGCAGGGGGCATCATTTTCCAATCAGGTATTTGCTGCCTTGTGCAACCGGGTAGGATTGGAAGATAAAATGGAATTCATAGGTGGCAGTTTTGTTACCGGACCTTCAGGTGAGATGATATCCCGTGCCGGTGACAAGGAAGAGCTTGTATTATGTGACTGCGATCTGGACCAAATAGAAAAAATGCGGCAGGAACGCCCGTTTTTAAGAGACAGGCGGCCTGAATTATACGATATATTACATAAACTGTAAAGAAGATGAAAAACGAAAAAACAGAGCGAATTAAACCCAGCGATGTGATCAGCACTGTAATTGGGCGGGGTACAAGAATCAAAGGTTCAATTCACATCAGAAATTCCGGAAGGATAGATGGTCATGTTGAAGGTGGAGTAGTATCAGATCAGGATGTGGTCATCGGTGAAGGCGGTGTGATCGAAGGCAGTGTAATTTCAAAAACGGCAATTATCGGCGGTAAAGTGCTGGGTGAAGTCAATGCATCGAAAAAGGTCATCCTCGAAGAGAAAGCCGAACTCCAGGGCGATATTCATTCCCAGCAGATCAAAGTCTCCGACGGCGCTGTTTTTAACGGATATTGTTATATGCTGAAAGAAAGAGAAGTGAAACAACTCCCGGGATAATACTTCTTTTCTGAAAATTTAATACCAATCCTGTGTGTTTTTCTGCAACATATGTAGCTGTTATACACAACTAACTCCAACTATTAAGCACAAAATATTCTGGTATGACTTTTGCCAAATATAAGTAATTGGTTCGGCAAAAGATTAATATCTTCTGGAGATAATTATGTCAAAATTGTTAAAAGTTCTTTTAGTTATGGGGATCGTTTTAAATTTTCTACCGCTGTTTTCCGGAGAATCTTATTCTCAGGAAAAAAACTTGACGGAAATCCGATTTGGAGCGGAAGAATTATATCTTAAAAACAAAAGATATGATAAAAAAAGAATTACAGGGGATTATTATATCAATGAAGGCGAGAAGGAGTATCAGAACTACATTATTACCCAGGGTAAAATAGAAATAAGCGGAACTGTATACGGCAGTGTTGTAGTGATCGAGGGGAGTATTCATGTAACATCCACAGGGACATTGAGAGGTGATGCAATAGCGATCTCAGGAGAAATTACTAAAGAACGGGGCGGGATTATTGCCGGTGATGAAATAAATAATGACTGGAGAAGTATGATACGGCGCAGACCAAAAACAATTAGACGCTGGAATGATGATATAAGCGGTAACGGAGTTTTTGGCTGGGATTCACAGATCTATGACGATACTATCGTTCCTGTAAGATATAACAGGGTCGAAGGACTGTATTTAGGATTCAAATGGGCAGATGCCCTAAGAGACTATAACAGGTTCTTAAATCTATCCGGACATGTCGGTTATGCATTTGGACAGGAACAATGGAGATATACAGTCGGGCTTGAAAAAAAGATGTTTGCATTCAATACAACGAAAATAGGTGTAAAAGGTTATATGCTGACTGACAGCGATGATTTCTGGAGAATTGCTTTTGATGAAAACTCTGCAGCTGCGTTTTTTTTGAAAGAAGATTTTCTGGACTTGTATTACAGGAGCGGCGTAACAACATATATTTCGCAGGAGATCGGTTATAATACTTCATTCAAATTGGAATACAGAGATGATAAGATCAAAAGTATGGAAAACTCAGTTGACTGGGCATTATTCGGTAAGAACAAAGTGTTTCGTCCAAATATGCCTGTAAATACCGGTGAGATGAAAAGTGTCAATTTTCTCGGGATTTACAACTCGGGTTATACTTCCGGCAGAGGAATGTGGGTAAGATTGGAAACAGAAATTACTAATCCCGACTTAGGCGGAATATTTGATTATTCAAGGTATATTTTGGATATTAGAAAATATCAGCCGATCACCAGATATGAGAATATTAACGCAAGAGTTATATTTGGATCCTCCAAAGGAGTATTACCAGTACAAAGAAGATTTTATCTTGGAGGGATCAGTTCTTTAAGGGGGATGAGATACAAAGAGTTTTCCGGTTCGAGTATGTTTCTGGCAAATCTGGATTACATTTTTGACACTGGCAGAATATTACAAGGACCGACCGAATGGATACTGGATAATTTTAAAATTGGGATATTCTTTGATGCCGGAGTCGTATCGGAAGCAACAACATCAAATTATTTTAAAGAATTAAAATCCGGTTCGTTTATGCATGACCTTGGTTTTGGAATTATGACACGTAAAGAAGACAAAAGGCTGGATTTTGCATGGAGAACAGATCTGGATAATGAACCTGTGCGAATTACATTCAGAGTCAACAGAACATTCTGAATAAAAAATATGTTCTGATATTGCATGACAGATTTGAAAAAACTAACTATGAAAATGTTTTCAGGTATGCTGCTAAAAAATTGATACAAATTTTTTATATGGAAATTTGTAGCTTAACAACCAGTATTCTATAAGATAATTTGAATTTTAAGGCAACTTTTTAACTAAATATTCGTATTTAAGATCGGAGGATTATATATAAAAATTTAAATTAGTATTGGATTCACTTATAAATTTATGACTTTTTTAAAAAACAGCAGTTCAATAATCAGCAATGCTTTATACAAATCTCTATTAGTGGTCATCCCTTCTTTTTTTATTTATTCCAATAAAGCCACCATTTCTAATAAGTTCTTTTATAATCCGGGGATTAACAAAACCGTATCCATCCTTTCACTGATTTTTATTTTGCTAAGTGTAAATCCAACTTATTCTCAGGAATATGATTTCAATGAAACAATTGAAATCAGTGATCTTGAACCGGGGGAAATAATCTTTAAAGAGTTTGCTTTAATCTCAAAATCTAAAATTAGAATAACAGGCAGTGCATTCGGTACACATCTGGTGAAAGACCTGATAGCTTACGGTTGGATATTAAATTCTGAGAGCAGAGAGACAGTCTGGAAAATGGGCGAGAATATTATTTCAAATTCACGAAGAAGAAATACTAACCGTCCGGAAATTTTTGAATATGATGAAATAATTGACCTGCCTTCAGGCGGATATGAAATTTATTTTAGCACAATTGATCCGGGAATGTTAAAAGCGGTTAGCGGTTTAAATGCCGGAAGATATAGAGACCTGTTCAGAACTTTTGGGATTAAAGCCAGCAGAGACCTTCCGTTAACAGAAGTCGGAATTACTATTGAGGGTTTTGAAGATATTCTCATCGAGACAAAAGGTAACCTGGAAAATTTTAAGAATAATGCTGTGTTTTCATTTTCTCCGGTTGAAAATAACGCATATTATAGAACAGCATTTACTGTTTCAGAAAAAACAGATGTGAGGTTATACTTGTTAGGAGAATTTATTACATCTGATGAGACAGGTAATGATTACGGCTGGATTTTGCATAGAGGATCACAGAAAAAGATCTGGGAACTAAAGAGAAGTATGACAGAACATGCAGGTGGAGCTGAAAAGAATAGAGTTTTTGACGGGATTATAACACTTGATCCGGGCGAATATATCGCATTCTATATGTCGGACGGTTCACATTCATTTAATGATTGGAACGAACCACCACCTTCGGATCCGTTTTTCTGGGGTTTTACAATGTCCGGAACAGGCGAACGAAATGATGAATTACCAATAAGAATAGCTAATATAGAAACCGGCAGTGAACCTGTAGTAAGGTTAGTTGAATTAGGAGATAATGTTATTGCAGCTGAAGGATTTTATTTGCCGGAAGATACACAGCTAAGAGTATATTCTATTGGTGAGAGTAATTACAGTATGCGTGATATGGTTGATTACGGTTGGATAATAAATGCTGAGTCAAAAGATTTAGTATGGAAAATGGACTATACTGCTACCGAATATGCAGGCGGACATAACAAGAACAGATTATTCGATCAGGTTATTCCATTTAAATCAGGTTCATATATCGTTTATTTCAGAACAGACGCAGGTCACTCATTTAATAATTGGAATGAAACCCAGCCATATGATGTGGACAATTGGGGTATTACTCTTCATCTGGCAGATATAAACTTAAGAACCGCAGATATAGAGACATTCTCTGCTGAAGATTATCTGAATGATAATACAATAGTATTGATAAATAAGGTCAGAGACAATAAAAAGCTCAAGCGTTCTTTCTCACTTGAGAATCCAACCCAGGTAGAAATATATTCAGTAGGAGAAGGTGAAATGGGTATAATGTATGACTTCGGTTGGATCATAAATAATGAGGATAATAGTGTTGTCTGGGAAATGACCTATAATAATACAAAAAATGCCGGAGGTTCGGCAAAGAATAGAATGTGTAAAACAAGATTGATACTTGAAGAAGGAAAATATACAGTTTTTTTCAATTCTGATGAAAGTCATTCATATGAAAATTGGAATGAACTCCCGCCAATCGACCCAATAAGTTGGGGTATTTCTGTTTCAAAAGTAAATTGAAATTATTTTCTGAATATTAATTAGATTAGTTGAATTAGAAATCAATAATTATGAAGTAATAATCTGAAAGCCCAGATTATTACCAGTATAATTGACAAAATTATTATGAATTTTCTGAGTTCAAATGAAACGGATCTTGATCTAAACTTACAATAGATAAAAACAAAAAGTGTGATGCCGATAAAGAAAAAAACCAGAGGGCCTGCCGGATTATGCATAACTGCCAGATTGAGATTTCCATATGCTGTTTCGGAAATACTTCTTGTCAGGCCGCATAGCGGGCAGGGTAGACCGGTGGATTTTTTGAAAATACATGTGATATCATAACGAATTAGATCATTTGCATCTATAAAACCAATAAAAGGTTTATATAAATAGAAACATAATACCAAAACAACCAGTATAAGAATACTGTTCTTTGAGTTCTTCATAAATTTTATTAAATTAAGATTATTAGTGAAAGTAAGATTAAGTTATGCATTTTTGTAAGATATTCAAATCAAAAAAATCCCTGACATCTGCTATTGTCATATTCGCTTTTGTTTTTATTGCTTTCAATTCTCAGCAAAATACTGGCAGGATCTACGGAAGATTGTTATTGAACAATGGTGATGAGATTGAAGGAAGGATTTCTTTGGGAGATACTGTGTTTGAGACACTCTGGATACACCCTTTTAATGCAGAGTATGATTTTTTTGAGCATAATAGGGATGCGTATGATCGTCAAAGGAAATTGCATAATAGAGTTTCTGATGTTATTAACAAACTTACTGTAATGTATGGTTATATTGAGAAAATGACCAATGAAAGAAACCGGGTAAACGTTCTTTTGAAAGATGGAAGAGAATTTTTAGTTTATGGGGGAGACAGCCGTGAACAACTGTCAGTTTTAGATGCGGATGGGATTAGTTACAAAGTCTCCTGGAGAGACCTGAGCAGTATTGAATTCTCTGAGGAACCGGAAAGTTACTCAGAGAGTATTAATGAAATAACTCTTCCGCTGTTTGGTGTGGTTTCGTTGAATTCGGGACAAAAATTTAAAGGATTTTTGATTTGGGATAAAGATGAGTCGTTGTCTACCGACCTGTTAAATGGCAGAGAAGGTAGATATGACAGAGAAATACCGTTCGGCAGTATCAAGAGAATTCGGCCATTGAACAGGTCATCAAGTGAAATCACAATGTGGTCTAACAGACAGCTTGTACTGACGGGTACTAATGATGTCGATAATGAAAACCGGGGATTGGTTGTATTAAATAATGATATAGGTATCATAGAAATTGAATGGAAATTTGTAACAAATGTTGATTTTGAAAGAAACGTTTATGGTAAAAGCTACTCTGACTTTGAACCCGGTAAACCTGTTCATGGTGTTGTAACAAATTCCAGAGGTGAGCAGTTTGAGGGATTTATCAAATGGGATGATGATGAGAATATGAGCATTGATTATTTAAATGGAGAACTGGACGGCTTAATTTTCATTATAGAATTCTCAAATATAGCAGAGATCAGAAGACGTACTCGAAGATCTTCTACTGTAGTTTTGAAGAATGGTGTTGAATTAAGGCTGAGCAACACGAATGATGTTGACTACAATAACAAAGGTATCGTTGTATTGGAAAACCCGGATGATCCCGAAGGAAAGATTTTTCAATGGGATGAGTTCGAAAAATTAGTTCTTACAAAATGAATATTACAAGACTGAAAAATTTGTTTTTTATCACTGTAATACTATTTTCTGTTACAATTAACAGTGTTTCTTTGGCTGCTACGGCAAAAAAAGAGTTCAACAGGGATTTTAGTTCTGACAGCTTCAAGACTTTAATTGTAAATAGTAAGAACAGCAGTTTTTATGTCCGGACATGGAGCGAGAGAATTATCAGAATTGAAGCAGTGATCGAAGTATCTGCAAGGAGTCATGCTGACGCTCAAAAAATGTTAGACCTGATACTTGTGAATAAAGATGAGAGTGGTTCGGATTTAAAACTAAATGTCAAACAACCCGAATTAAAGACTCCATACAAAGAAAAAACCTTTGCTGAGAAATTATTCGGATCGTCTGATACAGTTATAAAAATTAAATTTAAGATAATGATGCCAATGGATTTTGATATTGAATTAAATTCTTCAAAGGGTGAAATTGATATTGAAAATATGAATGGAAATATTAAAGTAAATACTTCTGAAGAACGTATAAATTTAAGAAATATTAGCGGTTCCCTGATCGCCTATACGACCAATGCTGAGATCAATGCAAAATTATTGAGTTTAAATGGTGAAAAAAATGAGTTGTCTACAACAAAATCGGATATAACTCTCGAAATGTCCGAGGAAACCAGAGCAACTTTAAGATCTCATGCAAACAACGGTACAATACGGAATGATTTTGATATAATTAGAAACGGGCCTTTTTCAGAATATAAACAATATGGATGGATAAATGGCGGGGGAGCTGTGATAAATATTTACAATCTGAACGGTAATATCAATATCAGAAAATTCTAACCGTTTACTTACCTCCAATAGCCTGCTGGACAGTCTTTTTATATATTTCAGTTTCTATCGCTTCAAGATATACTAAGAAACTATCCTGAATAAATTCAACTGATTTGAAAGGCAGCTTTCTATCAGCAGTAAGTACATTACTTAAAAACCATATTGCCTCAAGAATAGCCGGAACACCTAATACTTTGCTGAACAGGCCTAATTTACTTTTTATAAATGGAGAAGTAACATTCTCATCTAATGCCTGGAGCTCACCGAGGTCAAAAAAGAACTCTCCTCCTTGTTTTCCCTGCTCATTTTCAAAAAGTATGGAAACATTATCAATTTCCCCTTCCTGAGCATAAGAGATTATCACAATTCGCTTTCTTTTATAGTTAGCAGAATGTACAAATACTCTTGTGTTATCATCCAGATATGTTTCACTCAATTTGAAAACAATTTCTTCCAGAGTAGTGATGAATTCTTCCTTGCGTTTCTTTTCTCTACTGACTATCATATTCATTTTCTCAACAGGAGTTTTCGCTCCGGGTGCACGGCCGTCTCTCTTAATATCAGCGCCTTTCCCGAAACGGCGTTTCATATCCAGGTCACGCTTATAAGCATCTCTGTTAAGTTCCTGATAAGCTTTCAGCTCTTTTGAGAAAATTTTTGATATTGTTACAGTGTCGAGGTCAAATCTCTCTTTTTTGACTTCTACAATTATCTCCCGGCTGTCGATCTCCTTATTCGGGATCAATTCTTTGATCATAACAGAAATTATCGGAGTAACAACTTCTTTATATTTATTCTCTACCAGGGCTTTTATTCTGCCTTTTGCTCTGGGATCATTAGCGACTGCAAGGGCTATCTTTTCACTTATCAGGGATTTATTTCTGATATTAAACGTGAGGATTGCATCTTCGATTTTTTTACTGACTATTGCTTCATTTATATCGCTCATAATCAGCGTTCTGGAAATACAAATGTCAAATATTATCGATTCAAATTCCTCAATAGGGATTTTTTTCTTAAAATTACTTTCATAGATCGTTTCAATATTTTTTCTAAAAAACTCCCGTTTTTTAGCTGTGCCCTGAATTGCTTCCTGTTCTTCCTGAAGAAAACGGATCATTCTTTTAATATCATCAAAAGCTTTGATCTTAGCTAAGTTTAGGTTCCTATCTGCCATCCGACTCTCTTTAAGTGAGATTTGTCTATATCTTAGAGATATTAACAAAAAACAATTTTAAAATCAAGATAAATATTATCTGAAATGACTTCATTTTGATGTATTTGATAAATTTCTAAAAATATTTTCTGATTCTTTCGCATGCTTGTATTATATCACTTCTGCAAACATCAAGATGTGTTACCGCTCTGATATTGTTCGGGCCAAATGGAAAAACAAGAATACCAGTATCATTTAACCTGGCGGAAGCATCTGCAGGAGTTAAATTTTTGTCTTCAATATTTACTATTATGATATTTGTTTCAACCGTATCAATATCTATACTGAATGTTTTTGTTTCATCAAATGCTTTAGCGAGTAGTTTCGCATTCTCATGGTCTTCTGCAAGGCGATTGATATTATTTTCCAGACAGTATATACCTGCAGCTGCTAAAATACCGGCCTGCCGCATACCGCCACCAAAGATCTTTCTGTATCTGCGTGCCTCATCAATGAATGTTTTAGTGCCCATTAACACGGAACCGACAGGTGCCCCCAATCCCTTGGAAAGACAGAACGTGATTGAGTCAAAATGTTCAGCATAATTATCCGGACCTACTCCAGTGGCCACGACAGCATTAAATATCCTTGCTCCATCCAGATGAGTATTGACTTTTTTCCTCTGAGCAATCTTAGTGATGTTCTTAATTTTCTCGATAGGGTAAACAGAACCCCCTCCATAATTATGAGTATTCTCAAGCGATATCAATCCTGTCCTTGCGAATTGGATAGCTTCAGGTCTGATTGCTTTTTCCACTTGTTCAGCGTTTAATATTCCGTTTTTCCCTGTCAGCGGGACAAGATTTACTCCCGATAGAAAACCCGGAGCACCCGTTTCAAAATTAACTATATGAGAAAGATGATCGGTAATGACTTCATCACCCGGGCTGGTATGAACTTTTATTGCCAGTTCATTGGCCATAGTTCCGCTGGGTACATATATAGCTGCTTCTTTATTAAATATTTCGGCTGCCATATCCTGCAGTCTGTTTATTGTGGGATCCTCATTAAAAACATCGTCTCCGACTTCTGCTTCCATCATTGCTTTT
>JBHPLC010000032.1:0-26761 GCA_042564455.1 Candidatus Zhuqueibacterota bacterium
CTATCACATGATTCTGATGAAAGTTATAATGAGATCATAAATTCTCTTTCCGCAGATTCCGATCCATTTGACATTACAGCAAGAAATGACCAGGAAAGAAAGGTATGTAAGGCTCTGGAAAAATTACCTGATACAAAAAGGGTCGCATTTATATTAAAATTTTATCATTATCTGACGTATGAAGAAATAGCAAATATTACCAATTGCTCTGTGGGGACAATAAAATCACGCATACATTATGCAATAGAAAAACTGCAGATTTTAGTGGGAGAATAATATGGCAGCAAATAAAGAAAATATTACCTGCCCTATTTCAAGGGACAAAATAATCGATTTCTTATTAGAAGAATTATCTTTTGAAGAGACAGTAACTATTAATGATCATATATCTGAATGTAAAAAATGCAAAGAACAGACCGAATCATTAGTGAATTTTTTCAATACTGCCAGATCGGTAAAAACACCGGATGTTTCAAGCAGATTATATTTCGAGCTTAAAAGAAAAACCTTTGTAAAACATAATGATGATAAGGTTAAAATAAAAAGAACCGGGAAAGAACCCTATACCCGGATGCTTTCACTCCTTCTTAGCGCAGCAGCGGTTTTATTCTTTGTAATCACGGTGAATACTGTGGAATTACCTAATGGTAACGGTAACATGAGCATTAGTGAAAATATTCCATGGTTTGCAGATACAATACTGGTAAATATGATGGAAATCTCTTCACCGGATCATGATTCTCTGCAATCCGGCAGTAAAAATATTAACCTATTAAATTCTATTCCACCCCTACCTGAATTACTGACAAAATTCTACTCCTCTGATACCGATGAAGTGTCTTCTCAATTTATAAGACACCGGATAAAAACAAATTACAGCTCTTTCAATACAAAATTCAATCCTCCAGGAATCAGCAGTCAGTCATCAAGCCTGCCGGCCAGTTATTTGATGAATTATAATAAAAATATCAGAAAAAATATCGTTACTTGATAAATAGAATTGACTTTTTACTTGGGAGTTATACTAAATTGAATAAGATAAAACAGATTTTTACTCGTGACATTGAATTATCAACAGGCGCCTTAATTGCATTTTTCTTTTCTCTGTTCATTTATTTCAGGACAATTGCGCCGACAGTTTCATTTTGGGACTGCGGAGAATTTATTGCTACATCTTATATCCTCGGAGTCCCTCATCCACCGGGTTCCCCGTTCTTTCTGCTATTAGGAAAATTATTCACAATGTTTCCTTTCGGACCGAATATCGCATATAAAGTGAATATCATCTCGGTTCTTTCAAGCGCTTTCACAATACTTTTTCTGTATTTAATAATTATACAATTGATCAGAAGTTATAAGGGAAAAATAACTGACCGTAACGATAAATTCTTAGTCTATGGAGCCGCATTGATCGGTTCCCTTACATATGCTTTTACCGATACATTCTGGTTCAGTGCAGTAGAAGCAGAGGTTTATGCATTCAGTATGCTCTTTACTTCACTGACCCTATGGCTGGCATTAAAATGGTTCGAAGAAAGACAAAAAACTGATTCAATAAGATATCTTCTTGTCATAGTATATTTTATCGGACTAGCGTACAGCGTCCATTTACTCAATATACTTCTTGTTCCCACAATAATACTGCTCGTTGTGTTCAATGAGACCAAAATTCTTTTTAGCTGGCGGTTATGGCAGGTTGCGCTCGGAACAGCAACGGTCTTTACATTTTTCTTTGCTGTTTTCGTCGGGGCATCAATTGACCATTATATCAGCCTCATCCTATTGAATATTGTAGTTGCAGGATTAGGAGGATCGGTTATATATCTTTACAAAATGCTCAGAGAAGAATTTAAGGCAGAATATCTTTTCTATGCCCTTTTTTCCGGTGCAATTTCACTTTTCATATTTTTTGCGGGCGACTACTATGCCATTTCAACGCTAAATGAGAAGATCGGCGGCTGGAAACTGACAATAATTATCGGTTTTGGCAATCTGCTGCTCTCTTACTTTCTGTTCTTTGGGATCGGTCTTGTATCCGGACTGCTTATGATCAAATATAAACCTGATATCATTGTCGATTGGAGACTTCTGGGTAAAAGAATTATTATTGCAACTATAACGGTTATGTCAATAGTCCTTATCGCAAAATCGACATATATGACCATCTATATAAGATCAAATCTTCAGCCTGTTATAAATGAAAACAACCCTTCGACTATGGATAATATGCTCTACTATCTGAACAGAGAGCAATACGGGACCTCTAATATGCTCGGTACCATATTTGACAGACAGGCACCTTTCATTGATTATCAGATAAAATTTATGTACCTGAGATATTTCGGCTGGAATTTTGTCGGAAAAGGTGAAGCGATGAATGAACGTGGATTTATACTTGATAATTTTTCACTGAAAGGTCTGTTGGGTCTGCCTTTTCTGATAGGTTTAATAGGTTTTTTCTACCACTGGAGAAAAGACTGGAAAAAAGCCCTGTCGATTTTCGTATTCTTCATATTGAGCGGACTGATGCTCGTGATCTACCTTAATCAGCCGAATCCGCAGCCAAGAGAGCGGGATTATGTCTATGTAGGGAGCTTTTTCGCTTTCGCTATCTGGATAGGATTTGGCTCTCTAAATATTCTTCAAAATGTCAACAAATGGTTTGCAGGTGGATCACTGCAGAAAACCGGCACTGTTTTAGCAGGTACAGCCCTCTTATTGATATGTCCTGTCAATGAACTAAAAACAAATTATGATTCGCATGACCGCAGCGGCAATACTGTTCCGTGGGATTATTCATATAATATCCTGGAAAGCTGCGAAAAAAATGCAATACTGTTTACAAATGGAGACAATGACACATTCCCTCTCTGGTATTTACAGGAAGTCGAAGGAATAAGGAAAGACATAAGGATCGTAAATTTGAGCTTATTGAATACTGATTGGTACATATACCAGCTTAAACATTTTGAACCTTTGGTACCGATATCACTTTCTGATGAAGAAATTGACTTAATTGAGCCGGCTCTATGGCAGTCACAAAAAATTGGAATCCCTGTAAATAATGCCGTATATGAAAATTATTTCAGGGAATACGGAAGAGAAGTACCTGAAAATCTTAAAGATGTAAACAGGATTGAAGTTCAGGTTGATCCAACAATGTCTGCTGGTAATCAAACCGGCCTGAGAGTTCAGGATATAATGATAGTGAATATTATTTTAAACAACCGATGGAATAAACCGATATATTTCGCCATTACTATCCCATCTGAATCTTTATTAGGTTTCAGAGAATATATGAGACTTGATGGATTAGCTTATAAGGTAACACCCGTTAAGTCTCCTGAAATTCTCAAAGAAAGACTCTATACAAACCTGATAGAAAATTTCGAATATAAAGGCCTTAACGATCCTGATGTATATCTTCCATTCGGCACATTAAGATTACTGTATAACTATAAAAACGGTTTCACACAATTAGCTCAGGTGCTTATTAATACCAATGAAAGCGGCAGGGCTATAGAAGTCCTGGATACAATGGAAGAAAAAATACCCAGTTTCAGACTTTTTCACGATCAGTATTTATTTGATGTTATCGGAAGGCTTTATTATTCAGCCGGAAATCAGGATGAATATATAAGGAGAATACATGAAATGCTTGAATGGCAGCCGCCGATACCCAGAGATAAACAAATCGAGTATGCAGGATATTTCCTTTCAATATTCAGAGACACCTTACCTGCAGAAAAGATCTTTGAAAATCTGTGGAAAGATAATCCAAACGACACTCAGACTTTCAGCTCTTTAGTTTTACTTCAGGAAAGAACAGGAAAATTCAAGGATGCTCTGGAAAATATGAATAAATGGCTCGAAGCTCATCCGGGTGACAGTAATGCGATAAATAAAAGAAATGAGTTACAAGGCAAAATAAAATAGCCTTCAAAAAAATACTAACAAAAAAACCTCTTATAAAATAACATATAAGAGGTTTTTTTGTGTTGAGTCTAAAACAAATTACGTTTTCTTTTTCGAGATCATCAGCATAGTAATATCATCGAACTGATCTATGCCGTTCGAATATGATTTTATCTCATTAAGTATCTGGCGGCAGCTGTCTTCGGCGGGAATATCCTTCTGTCTAAGGAGGATCTTCTTTAAGCGTTCTTCACCGAATTCCTCTTTTTGTTTATTCATTGCCTCAACCACACCATCAGTATATAAAAGTACAACATCATTATTCTTAAGCTTTATACTATCTTCACATATCAGAGAATCAAATATGTCTCCACGGTCTAATCCTAATCCGAGACCATCCGGCACCTTGGTATCAATAGTATTCTTATCTGATTTTTTGAATAATAACGGATTGTGCCCGGCTCTGGCATAAACAAATTCATTTGTTCTGGTATTCAAAACCCCATATATCATGGAGGCGAAAACTTTTCTATCTGAATTCAGGAACAATCTTGAATTCAGCATTTTCAGAAGATCCCGCGGAGAATTGTATAGAGCGCATAGTGAAACTATCATTCCCTTTATTTCAGCCATATAAAAGGCTGCAGAAGTACTCTTGCCTGCAACATCCGCAATAACCACACCAATCTTATTTTTGTCTATTTCAACAAAATCAAAATAGTCTCCACCGACTTCTTTTGCAGGAAGACATATACCGTAAATATCATATCCGTAAATTTCCGGTTTCCTCTGAGGAAGCAGACTTGTCTGAACATTTCTGGCGATCTCAAACTCTTTTTTTAATCGTTCCTGCTCTGTCAATTCCGCATGGAGCAGTGCTACTTCGAGAGGCAGTTGAGTATGAGAAACTAAATTTACTATATAGTGTTTTTCATCAAGGTCTACAGTAAATTCGCGTGAATCCTTCCCAAAATATATTACACCTATCAATGAATCCTGTTTCTGTAAAAATACAATCCAGTGTATCTGGTTATTTTCGAGGATCGATAATGCAGGACGAAGTGAGGGTGTCTCCTGAGCTATGATCTTAATACCTTCAAGAGAAAAACAAACCTCATCTCTTTTTAAATGATTTTCCAAAGAATACTCAAAAGTCTTATGAAAATCTGCAGGAAAATCTATTGGGAAATTATGCTGATATATCTCTTTATAGCCTTTGGTGGTTTTTTCTTTAATAAATAATGCACCTTTATTAATATTATACAATCTTTCCAATCTTCCCAAAAGAGTCGAAAATATCTTTTCAAGTGTAAATACTTTCCCAAGATCACGCTCAAAATTATCAAAAAACTCCTTTTCTCTAAGTTCTTTCACCATATAATTGAAAGATTTTGCCAGTGATCCTATCTCATCTGAAGTACTCGTTTCCACCAACATATCCATTTTACCGTGGGGGACTGTTTCCATTGCCGCACTCAATCTTGTTAATGGTTTTGTCAAACGGTGGCTTAATATCAGAGATGCAAAAAGTCCCAGGAGAATAAATATGATCAATATCCGGATATACCTGTTCCTGACAGCGATAATATCTGTGTTCAGCTCTATTTTCGAATATCCAAGCCGTACCGTACCGGATACTTCTTCACTGAAAACAATATCCTCACTAACATTTCCAAGATCTCTTAAAGATAAATCAAGAATTTGCCTTGAATCCAATCTAAGCACAAGATCCCTCATCAATGAATCTGAAACTTCAGCTTCATTTGGAATTTGTGCAAGTTCTTCATTAAGAACATGCGCGGTAAGATTTCCGTCCAGATCAAAGATCGCAATATATACAATATTATCTAATATTTGATGCACATTCTCTATATAGTCCTGATAAATATTCCATCCCCGGTTTGCCTCCATCGAACTTCCTACATTTGCTATCGCTTTTGCGATCTGCTGCATACCGTCCTGCAGGTCGCTTTCACGGGTTTTAAAATCAAGACTTATATTATAATAACTGACAGTTGCAATTATCGTTACTACAACTAATAAAACCAGTCCTGTTATTTTGGCCCGTAAACTGAACCTGAAATATTTTCTGTTAATTTTTTCCACTTTTTATTCTTTTGATCACTACCATTGTCAGGTCATCAGATTGATGACTCTCATTTGTAAATTTTTTGATCTCATCAAGTAAATTCTTGATTATTTCTTCAGCTGAAGAATCTTTATGGTTTTTTAAATATTTTATTATCCTGTTTTCACCGAATTCTTCTTCATTTGTATTCTGGGCTTCGGAAATTCCATCGGTAAATAAGAAAATTATATCACCTTCATTAAGGACCACCTTATCTTTCAGATAATTTGCTTCCTCAACAAATCCCAGTAATGGGCCGCCCTTCTTCAATTCAACAGCTTTTCCGTTCGAGCGAACCAGAATTGGTGCATTATGCCCGGCATTAGTATAGGTGAAGGTGCTGTCTGCGCAATTCAGAGTCCCGTAAAACAGAGTGGCAAACTTATCAGCTTCAGTCTGTTTATACATATAACGATTAAGCCTTCTGATAACTCTGTTTGGAGGTACACTCCTTCTGACAAAACCCCTGAATGATGCATATAAAGTCGCCATAAGAAGCGCCCCGGGGACGCCTTTCCCTGAGATATCTCCTATAGCAATACCCAGTTCATTTTCCGATAAAGTAATAAAATCATAGAGGTCTCCACCTATTTCCCTGCTTGATTTTGTGACAGCACTGAAGTCAAAACCTTCACGTTTTGGAAGCACTTTGGGCAGCAATGCATCCTGAATACCTTTGGCAATCTCCAACTCCTGCTGCATCTGGATCGCTTTGATAGCCTGTATCAGGAGTTTAGAATTCTCAAGGACAATTGCAGTCTGAGCAGCAAAGGTTCTCATCAGTTCAACATCGTGATGCCTGAAAAAATGATAGCGATTGCTCTCTATTGCAAAAGCTCCTATCACCCTACCGCTGTAAATTATTGGAATAGATAACTGTGACCTTGTATTTTTTCTGGCATCAATATATCTTGAATCCTTTCTCACGTCCGGTATATTCAGCTCTTTGGAATTTTTAATCGTCCAGCCTACTAAACCCTTACCTACTTTTAAATGAGTCTTCTTTATCGAATTTTCCGAATATCCTCTTACTACATTTACCTCTAATTCGTTCTCGGGCTGTTTTATTAGAAATATCCCGGCAGCATCATAATCTATAACTTCCTTAATTGAATCAATAATGTGATTCAACAGATCGTCCAGTTCAAATAACTCACTTGTCTTTTTTCCGACTTCAAGAATTACCTTCTTTTCCCACTCTGATCTCCTGTGGAGTTTGTCAATAAAAGAAATTTCCAAAAGATATCCAAAATCAACGGCGGCAGACTCAAACAGTAAGCATTCCTTTGAAGGCCACTGCAGATTGGACTGAAATACGACCCCCCCCAGGCATTCTTTACCATACCAAAATGGAAGTATCCGCTGGAGTCCATATTTTTTCATGACGTTTTTCAGGTCAATATCAAACCAGGGCCATTCATCCAGATTGTAAGAGACCGAATCTCTGGAATTATTATTTGAGTTATTATTATTTATGACCAGGTCTTCATGAAAAAAATCAAATCTGCTCCTTGTACGCTTGGATAATCCAATAAAAGTTGGTACTGTGTATCTGTGTCTGTTCTCAGAGTGAAAGAACAGAAGAACTTTTTCCGATTTATAGATCTCCTTTACCAGATTAGATATCATGCGGCACCTGTCAGCAAATGACGGAATCTCCAACAATTCTTTAATCCATCGGAATCTTAATTCTTTTTCGAACTTGTTTTTCACCTTGACCAAATCATTCAACCTTTAAAATTACCATTGTCATATCATCATACTGGGGTGTACCATTGCAAAATTTTTCAACTTCCAACAATATTAAATTCCTCAAAAATTCTGCAGATTTGTCTGTATTTTCCTGACAGAGCTCTACTAATCTCTCCTCTCCGAACTCTTCATTTTCAGGATTCAATGCCTCGGTTATACCGTCCGTGTACATAACTACAACATCACCACTTTTCAAAGAAACACTGCCCTTCTGATATTTGACATCAGGCATCATACCTATGATCAGACCGCCTTCTTTTAAGAGTTCTATCTTTCCTTCTCTTGATAAAACGATCGGATAATTATGACCTGCATTACAATATTCTAATCTCAGCTTTTCTCTATGAAATCTCGCATAAAACAGAGTGATAAATTTATCCGAGGATGTATTTTCGTATATAATATTATTAATTTTCTCAACTAATAGAGCAGGATCCAGGATAACCTCTGATAATGCTCTGAAAGTTGCCTGCAAATTTGCCATTAACAGGGATGCCCCTACTCCTTTCCCGGAAACATCGGCAATTGCAATCCCTTGCGATGCATCTTTCAGTTCGATCATATCATAATAATCCCCGCCGACAAACCTGCTCGAGATATTCACTGCTTCAAGCTGGATCCCGGAAACCTTCGGTACTTTCTGCGGCAGCAGGCCTGACTGGATCTCACGGGCTAAGGCTAATTCCTCTTCAATCCGGTTTTTCTCAAGCATCTGTTTTATCAATTCTGCATTTTCAATAGATACAAGGGTTTGATTGCCAAGTGTCTCAAGAAATTCAATTTCACTTTCGTTGTAATCTCTCTTTCCTATTTTTTCGCCAAGACAGATCACTCCCTTTGTTTCACCCTGACTGATCATCGGTATCAGAAGTTTGATATTATTGTTGGAAAAACAGGTTTCATCCGAGTCATTTACATAGTAAGTCCCTTTCAGGCCAATTAAAAAATCAAGGGCCATACTATCTTCATCAAGTTTTCTCTGTTCAAGTTTGCATCCCTTGCTGCCTTTGATCGTGAATTTATCATTATGACGAATTAATAACGCAAATTTATTCACTAAAAGTTGACCCATCAAAGCGAAACCGAATAATTTGATTATTTTATTCTCATCAAAAGTTGTATTGAATTCCTTTCCTATATCAAAAAGAGTATTAAGTTTCTGATTAGTCTGGTCCAGCCTTCTGTTCACTTCCAGTAATTCCTGAAACATTACACTATTTTGAATCGCAGTGGCGGAGAGATTCGATAATGAATCCAGGAAATTCATCTCATTTTCAGTAAATTCCTTGCCTGAAAGCTTCTTGCCGAAAATCAGAAAACCAAGTACATTATTTTTTGACTTTATGGGAAATCCGTAAAGCAATTTATATTTATACAGAAAATCTGCCCATTCAATTTCCTTATTAATAAGATTTGCAACATCAAAATGACTTTCAGGCAGATCCTCAACAATTATTTTCGAGTCTTTTAAATCTAAAGGGAGACCTTTTCCTGACTGGAAAACATATACGTTATCATTTTCTGATAACAATACAGATCCTCTTCCAATCATCATTCTCCCCATAGGAGTTAATAGTATATTGTTCAGCACCGACTGTAAATTCAGTGTTGAACTTAAAGTTTTTGATATCTCAAAAAGGCTTGTTAATTCCATAAGCCCTTTATCGATTTCCTTTATTCTTCCTATGTCAGTTGAAATTTCCATCTATTTTCTAAACTTTTTTAAGATAACCTTGTTTGTCTTACCAGGATTTATATTGTATTCGACCTCGTCCATTAATGATTTCATCAAATGGATACCCAAACCGCCAACCTCGTATTTCTGCAAATAAGTTTTCATGTCGGTCTGGGGAAATTTTCCCGGATCAAAACCTTTACCATGATCAAAAACGATCACTTTAAAGATCTTCTCATCATAAACTGCTTCAACTCCGATAGTACGTGATCTATCAACAGGATAAGCATGTTTAACAACATTTGAACAAGCCTCATCTACAGCAAGTTCAATCTTGTTAATATCCTCCTCATCAAAACCCGCCTCATCAGCTACCTGCGATATAAAGCCCCTTATCAATTTCAAATTTGAGGACTTACTATCGAGTCTTAAAAAGAACTTTTTCTTTTTAGTCGCCACTTTATTTTTAACCTTGTTTTGGGTTTATAATTGATATTTTTCTATTGCTTCCCCTTCTTCATCGAAGATCTCATATAAATTCGGAAATCCAAGCAAATCAAATACCTTATACACTTTCTGACTCATGTTGGAAAGTTTTATATCCCCTCCGTTTTCTCTGATCTCTTCGATAAATCCCATAAATACTCCCAATCCAGCGCTGCTGATGTAATTAAGATCTAAAAAATTTACTATAATCTTAAATCTTTGTTCATCAATTAACTGCTGCAGAGATTGTTCGAAACTGGGAGCAGTATGAGCATCAAGATAACCCTTTACGTACAAACAAGAAACAGTATCTTTATCTTGTCTGTTAACCTCAAAGTCATTCATTGTCTCTCTCCTTACTATATCTTATTACGAAATTTACCCATATAAGTTATAACATTCGTATAATTTAGATAAATATTCAATAATCACTTATGTTTTTTTTCAGAATGAATAATGATCATTGTAATATCATCATTTAATTTATTACTACTGAACTTATTAACCTCTTCAAGTATCTTTTTACTGTAGTCTCTTATGCCATTATTCCGGCACTCCTCCAGCAACTGTTTCAATCTTTGATCTCCAAATTCTTCACCTTCTTCATTAAAAACCTCTGTTACACCATCTGTATAAATAAAAACTGTGCAGCCGTCCGATAGTTTTATTGTTTTCTCTTCAATAACATTATTAAAAATCTCCCCCTTATCCAGACCGAGTCCCATTCCATCGGGTTTAAGAAACTCCCACTTATTTGTAGCAGGATCACAATAACCGAGAGGGCTGTGTCCTGCCCTCGTAAATGTTAATTTATTCTTCTTAACATCTATAACTGCCGCAAGGAGGCTGATAAATGATTGACGGTCAATATTGCTGTATAAGGTCTCATTGACCTTCTCTAACAGCTTTTTCGGAGAGTGATATATTGTAGCAAAAGACTGAATAAAACCTTTGATCTCCGCCATATAAAATGCAGCTGAAGTCCCTTTACCGGATACATCACCTATAAATATCCCCCATTGGTGGTCATTGAGTTTTATAAAATCATAATAATCCCCGCCAACTTCGTATGCAGGTTTTGATACTGCTTCAATTCTATAGTTTTTTGAAATATCCGGAATTTGTTTGGGCAGTAATTTAAGCTGCATATCCCGTGCTATCTTGAGTTCCTGCTGCAGTCTTTCTCTCTCAAGAGATTCTTCCAGAAAATAACTGTTGTTTACAGCAAATACCGCTTGATTCGCAAATGCTTCAAGCATTTTACGGTCTTCCTGATCAAAACCGTATTCCATCTTTTTCCATGCGAACAGAATCCCCAGTATCCCCTTTGTCGGTGTATTTAATGGAACACATATCAATGATCCCCCAATTTTCTGAGAATCCAGCGGGTATGAAATTTTCATTTCTCTGTTCAATTCATTAAGAATTATTGTATCCTCTGCTTCTAATATGTCATTTATAATTTGTGAATACTGGTCTTCCTTGATCATTCTTAACTGCATACTTGTCAATTGAATATAGGATGCCAGATTATACTTTTTGTCCTTTTTATTTTCTGTCAACAGCCATGCTGAATCTGCATATACGACATGAAGAGCCTGTTCAGTAATAAGATTCAACAGTTTTTCAAACTGCAGTGTGGTTGCAACCGCATTTGTCAGCTGGTTTAGTGATGCTAACTGCTGCACTTTTTTATCAAAGATACCTGCCGTCGGCAGATGCAGAAGAAGACTTAATATCGCCATTATAAAATAAACATATAAGAACATCTTTGAAAAAACCAAAAAAGAAATCGCTGTTATTGAAAAATCCACAGTTAATTCAGGCAGCTGAATTCCGGGTGAATAATCAACTATCAACGAAAAAATCAGAAGCAGAACACCAAAAAACAGACCTGTTATTTTCTGCTGTTTGTTCAGGTAATTAACCCATGAATTGCGGTATGAATTAATTACTATCATAAACATAACTAAAAAACCGGACACATAAACAAGATTTGAAAGCGCTCCCTCCGGAGTGGTGAATCCCTTGACCAGAAAATTTTCCTTCTCGATGCTGCTTAATACCATGAATATGGCTAAACTGGCTAAGAACAGAAAAAACAGAAGTTTTGTCCGTTTTTTCCTTTTAATAAGTATTAAACCGTAAAGCTGCATTATCACCATTGAGAAGAGCAATATCCCCAAAAATAAGATCATGGTTAAACCAAAGAACTCAACAGGTAGATCCATACCGTAATCTTCGTACAGGATGCTTTCAAAAATACCTTTTGGAAATAAAAATGAAACCAGTAACAAGAAGAATATCAGGAAGAACGTTGTCCAGCCTAAATATATTAACTTTTTATGAGTTTGAAGAGTATTTATTATTTCAAGTTTACCTGCCCAGGAGATCATGATAAAGATTCCCGCAAGAATGATCAGATCACCAATAATAGAATTAAAATACGGAGTGATCTCAATGACTGCGGCATGCGAAATAACTAATCCCGCAAAAACAAATAATGCTGCAGAAGATATCAGGAATATTTTATTCTTATGTCTCATGATCTGTCTAAAACAATATAAATTTATAATATAATTCTTTAAACTTATAAATCATACTAATTCTTCTATGTATCCCCATATTAGATATATTACATATACCTTTTCCGGTTCGAATATTTTTCAGGATCACAGGTATTTGATTAATGTAAATATTAGGTAAGATGTTATAAGTATAAATTCTGCTGGATAAACATAAGGGCATAGTTTTTGATGATTTAAAATATATGTTTTCTATTTGCCGGTTTTCTCATTTTGGTCTATATCGAGAACTTCTTTTACAAAATCCTCTTTTGCTTCAAACTTTCGGTAAACCGATGCAAATCTCACATAAGCAACATGATCAATTATCTTCAGTTCATTCATTACGAGTTCACCTATATCTTTATGATGTATCTCTTTCTGGTGCATCGAATTTAATTTCTCAATAATATTGTCAACAACAACCTGAACCGTATCAAACGAAATTTGTCTTTTTGTACAGGCTAATTTTATTCCTTTTTCAAGCTTATTCCTGTCAAAATCTTCTCTTCTGCCATCACGTTTTATCACAGAATGCGTTACGCTTTCAATGTATTCATAGGTTGTATATCGTTTTTTGCACTGCGTACATTCCCGCCGTCTCCGTATTGCGTCACCATCACGAACAACTCGTGAATCTATGACTTTATCATCCTGATTACGACAAAATGGACATTTCATATTATTTTACCATTAATATTTTATAATTCATATAAAGGAAATGTATCGCAAAGATTTTTTACTTCTTTACGTGTTTTTTTATAAACTGTTTCATTACCGATATTATTGAGCACTTCCGAGATCATTCCCCCTATTATTTCCATTTCAGGTTCTTTCATTCCTCTCGTCGTAAGTGCCGGTGTCCCAATTCTTATACCGCTGGTAACCATAGGTGTCTGCTCGTCAAACGGGATCATGTTCTTATTAACAGTCAAGCCGGACAGATCCAAAGCCTCCTCAGCTTCTTTACCGGTAAGGCTCTTTGTGGAAAGATCAACTAAAATAAGATGATTGTCTGTGCCATCCGAAACAAGCTTAAAACTATTATCAATCAATGTTGACGCCAACTGCTGTGCATTTTTTATAACCTGTCCGCTGTAGGTTTTAAACTCAGCAGATAGAGCCTCCTTTAATGCAACTGCTTTTGCCGCTATTATATGCATCAATGGTCCGCCCTGAGTTCCCGGGAATACCCTGCTTGATACAGCGCCTCTTAATTTCCTCTCCTTTCCGCTCCATGGATCAGTTATCATTTTATCCGCAAAGTCCGGGCCGACAAGGATCATTCCTCCCCGGGGGCCCCTTAAGGTCTTATGCGTAGTTGTTGTAACAATGTCACAATATGGTATTGGTGACGGATGGAATCCTGTTGCGATCAATCCGGCTATATGAGCGATATCCGCCATCAGAAACGCCCCTACACTGTCGGCTATCTCCCGGAATTTCGGAAAATCCAGTGTTCTTGAATGCGCGCTGTATCCGGCCAGGATCAGTTGAGGTTTTTCTTTCTTTGCCTGATCATATAATTTATCATAATCAAGTCTTCCGGTCTCTTTTTCAACACCGTAAGATACAATATTAAACAGTCTGCCTGAAAAATTTACCGGACTGCCATGCGTCAGATGCCCGCCGTGAGACAGATCCATCCCCAATATCTTCTCGCCTTCTCTCAAAACAGAAAAGAACGCAGCCAAATTTGCGGTTGCCCCGGAATGCGGCTGAACATTAACATATTCCGCACTGAAAAGTTTCTTAGCCCTTTCCCGGGCAAGATCTTCAGCAATATCTACAAACTCACAACCACCGTAGTATCTTTTTCCCGGATAGCCTTCAGCATATTTGTTCGTCATTACACATCCCGCAGTCTCAAGTACTGCAAGACTGACAAAATTCTCTGACGCAATAAGTTCTAAAGTTGAATTTAATCTGTTAATCTCGCCGGCTATAGCACCATAGATTTCGGAATCTGTGTTTTCTACATTTGAATACATTAAAATATATCCTTCAAGAATATGGTGAGTTTACATTAAAAGGAGTTATTATAATGCCGGATCAGGAAATTAATAGAAATTCTCTGATCCGGCAAATATATTTTATAAATTCGTAAGATTATGGATCTTATCTAATCTGCGGGAATGACGTCCACCCTCAAAACCAGCATTTAGCCATAGTTTTACCATGTCTTTTGCAGTATCCGGATCAGTCATTCTTCCTGCTAATACAAGAATGTTTGCGTCATTATGCTGCCTGCACAATTTTGCCTGGTCAGTATTCATACAAAGAGCTGCTCTGATCCCCGGAACCTTATTGGCAACTATAGACATCCCAACACCTGAACCGCAAACAAGTATACCTCTTTCAAATCTTCCTTCAGCAACACTTTCGGCAACCTTAAATCCAAAATCAGGATAATCAACGGACTCAGGTGATTTTGTTCCTATATCTTCAACTTCTATTTTCTCCGATCTTAAGTATTCCACAATACTTTCTTTTAACTCAAAACCGGCGTGATCACTTCCTATTATAAGCATTTTAACTATTTTTTATATCTCCATACCCATTGATATTCCGGAGATGTTGGTTTTTCTTCTCCCTTGTGCATAAATCTATCGCTGGAAAGAACCCTGAATGCGTCCTGATTGTAATGGTTATACTTTGATTCTGCACTGGCTCTTGTATTTGGATCTTTCCTCGCTGCCTGAAAATATGATAATGCAACTTCAAATATCAGTTTATCTTCAAATTCGATCTTATCTTTATTGTATTTCTCTTTTACAGCGTCAACCACTTCTACAATAATATTACCTATCAGCATATTCGCTTTTCCGTAATTCGCATCGATCTTAAGTACTTCTTTCGCAGTACTGGCTGCTTTTTGTTGATCATTTTTATCCAGTTGATATATCTCAGCGACATTGTATAAATGATCCGGATTTGCAGGTTCCAACACGCTGATCTCTCTTAAGGCTGTAATCGCTTCATCAAACCTCGAAAGGTTCTTCAGAGCATTTACCTTTTTCATTCTTGCATCAATATCTTCCGGCTTAAGAGTAATATATCTGTCTACCAGTTCAATAACTTTTTCATCCAGACCCTGATTCGAATACTCTGTGACAAGATGCCATATGATCTCTATATCATTTGGATTTTCAACCAGTTTTTTCTCGTACTCTTTTATTAAGGCCTCCTCTCCGCCCTGTGTTCTTATTATACCTATCCGGGTATTTTCAAGCTCGGTCATATTATCAGGATCCAGTGTCATCAGAAGCTCAATTTTTTCCATCGCTTTATCATATTCTTCTCTGGATAAATAAATCTGCATCAATGAATTGATATAGTCTTTCTGGCTGGAATGGTCTGAGCTGATCTTTAAAATGGTTTCAGTCTGATCAATAAATTCATCGATCCTTTGATTGGAGTAATAATACCACTGCAGCCAATTGTGGCAGTTCATGTTATCCGGACTGATCTTCAACTGTTCTTTATATGCCCACTCGGTACTGTCGGAAAGACCTCTTTCGAAATACGACACTCCCAACATCAGGTATGCTGTAGAATATGTTATCGGTTTTCCTGCTTCCTGGAGTTTTTTATCAATTTCGATCGTTTTATTGAGATAAGATGTGGCTGTTTCATAATCTTTTTCACCATAATACTGATGGGCATAATTATAAGCTCTTAAAAGTTCATATTCCAAAGTTTTGACCGTCTGTTCATCAAACAGAGTAACATCCAGAATATCATCTGCTTTGACAACTGTGGTTGTTTCTATAACTTCCACATTGTTTTCCTGTTTTGGAGTATCTGTCTCTGTTACGCGTGTAGATGAAGTAGTTGCACTGGTACAATAAAGGTTAACCATTACAAAAAGAGCAAGCGAAAAAACACTAAGAAGCTTAAGAAGTGTTTTCCAATTCATATTGTTTGTTGATAGTACCACTTAATATCCTCCCATGAATATTTATATATTACACAAAATCACTACAAATTTTTAATATAAACCGTTTTTTCGGTCAAATCAATACTTTTTTCCAAAATCTAATTTCTAAAACCACCTCTATTGATAAACCAGATTTCACTCCCTGAAATTCCAAGAAAAGCCCGAATTATCTTTTCATCCCCAAAAACATCAGAGTTTGAGGATCGAATACCCAATTCCAATCCAATATCACATCGGGCAAAGTTATCATTAAAAGGCAAACTTACACCGGCAGTAAGAAATTTCTCATTGGACTCTAATCCTGTTTCATCACCATAATATAACGGCTGATAATATGCGCCGAACCTGTAAACCAGAGACCGTGGAAAACGGTCTGAGACATTATTCGAAGGATCAAATTCAAAACCTGCAGAAATTCTTGACGTATTCCTGAAATTCTGCAGCAGCTCTCCTTCAAAAACTTTCAGTTCTTCATATTGCCAGAAATAATAATCACCTATCATTTTCAATCTGTTGTTTATCACCGCCTCTATTCCGATACCGTAAGAAAACGGGATCTCAAAATCAGGGATAAATATATCTTCTGCATTATCCTCGGCGGTTGCGACCTTTTTTTCCGCTTTCAATTTCATACTGCTTTGAAAAACACCACCGATTCTGAATCTTTGAGTTGGTTCAACAGATAATCCCAACGATAAATTACCTCCGCTTTTTTGCGTCAGGATATCTACATATGAATCAGCAAATTCATCATTCACGAAATCTAATACCCAATCCTCATAATCCGCACCAAAAATATAACTATAATTTATTCCAAATGCAAGCAAATTACTAATTTTATAGGCTGCTCCGAAATATAGCGACGACAATCCGCCATAACCTTCGACCGAGCGCAGATAATTGTCATTCTGTGTCTCGAATGAATAATCTTTATCAGAAAATGGCCCTAGTCCTGCTCCCAAAGCTATCCTGCTTCCAGCCTTAACAGAAAAGGTAAATGAATTAAGAGATGTTTGTTTACTGGAAAAAGATTTGGAATTTTTTTCAAAATTCAATCCCTCAGACATCAGTCCGCCGCTGTATGAAACATTATCTAAATAAATCCACAAGGCAGGATTGACATGATTTTGAGATAACGGGTCTGCCAGTGCTAATCCACCACCCCCCATACCGATCGCCCTGACAGTTGAAAAATATCTGATCTCTCCAATCCCGTATGCGCCATACATGGACTGTGAATTACCTTTTACAGAAAATGTTATCACTATCACAAAAATTAAAAGAAAACGTATTTTAGCATTTTTACACATATCAATTCTCATTACTTGATTGTTTCACTATAAGTAATTTCCAAAACAGGTTTTTTACCACCTGGTATACTTTCATTATAAAACATGAATCCTGATAAATCCTGATTTTCTTTTTCCGAAATAACTAAAAATCCCCTGTTAAATGCCGGAAACGAGATCCAATCCTGAACTATTTCCGTAACTTTTACTCTGATCTCGGGGATATCCCCGGAAAAACTCAAAACACCGGTAACACTCTTATTATCTATGACAGGAAATTCAGTTTCATCCGAAAATACCGAATCAATTTGTCCAATAGTAAAATCATACAAGGTCATAGGACCGATCAGTGAATTTGCTTCATCGAGTTTCAAAACAAGTTCCGCATGATTAACCACCGCTTTATCCTGAACCTCTGACAGATCAAATTTCAATTTAGTCCTGTGATTTAAAGAATTACTAACATACAGATCGGTAGAATGGTCAGCACCACCCGTCATAATATAACTCTCATTTGAGGGACTTCTTTCAGCTGTATTTGTTGAAACTCCATCATTATATTCAATATTCAGTTTAATCCCTGTCAGATTATACTGCTTTGCAAAATCTGCAGACAGAGGTTTAATAATAACACCATAATTTCCTATTAAACTGTCACTTACTGCATCAACCCATTTTTGAACAACAGGGACAGGAAGGTCGAAAATGTCTGCTGCAGAACCAGAATATGCTATACTTCCCGATGACAAAACAGTCTGATCATAATCGATAGTACTTTCTTTGGTCTCATTCCAACTTGATGTTATTTCATGGATCTCTGCAGCGAAATCATTTCCTGAAGTTCCATGTACAAATTCTGGTGTCAGTGAAACCTGAGCAGACAGAATCTGAACATTCTCCGGGAGATTCGTGAATTTTAACAAAACATCATATTCCACCTGGTCGTAAGATCCAATCACAACATTGAATGCTAATCCTTTATTATTATTTCCCAATATTACTTCGGAAGAATCCAAATAAGTGTACACAGTTTTTATATTTTGTTCTATCTGAATAAATGTCAATTCGTCTTCAGCAAATTTAACCGGTTGATTTTCACACCCGATAAAATTTACAATTAATGCGATGCACAAAAGCATTAATATTTTATTGATCCATTTCATTTCGTAAAATCTCCAATACATCATTTAATGTATCCGCTATAAAATCCGGAATTTTATTACTGTGATTCTTATCTATCTTTGCTTCTTCCTCATACCCGTATCCTGTCCTTACAAGAATGCTTTTAAGTCCAGCATTAAAACCGCATTCAACATCAGACAATTTATCACCGACTAAGAATGATCCGTCAATCCTGATATTAAGATCTTTAACGGCAGCTTCGATCATCCCTGTTCCCGGTTTTCGGCACTTACATTCGATCTTATATTCAGGGATACTCCCATCAATATGATGGGGACAATAATATACGCCGTCAACGGTCACTTTTTCAGATTTTAAGATATTTTCTAATTCAGAGTTTATCTCGGTTACTCTGGACTCCGGAAAATACCCTCTTGCCACTCCTGATTGATTACTTATTATTACGATCTTAAAACCCAAATTCATAATTTCAAATAGGACTTCTGTCGCACCGGGTATCAGCTCAATTTTTTCCACATTATCAATATACCCTTTTTCGAGTATTATTGTTCCGTCACGATCAAAAAAAATTGCTTTTGTTAGTTTCTTCATCACTCCTGATCATCATTTAACCAAAACCTGGCAGATAGAAAAAAGTCAAACATTAAATGTTTGACACGATTTGTTACTATCCTTACAGTATATACAGTTCAGTTGGAAAAATATTCCACCTAACGGATTAAAATTCTATCATACAGCTTCGTATATTTTTTAGCAGATGCCGTCCATGAAAAATCCTGTTTCATACCGTTCTTAATTATCTTTTTCCATGTTTTTGCATCTTCAAAAAGCTTAACTGCTCTCTTTATAGTCTCCAGCATCTTTTTTGCATCATATTCTTTAAAACAGAATCCGTTCCCGGTATTCTTTTTTGGATCAAATTCCTGGATTGTATCAGCTAAACCGCCAACCGATCTGACAATGGGTACCGTACCATATTTTAAGCTGAACATCTGATTAAGCCCGCAAGGTTCATACCGGGATGGCATAAAGAACATATCACTGCCGGCTTCGATAAGATGTGCGATTTTTTCATCAAAAGTAAGCATTGTGCCGATGTTCTTCGGATGTTTCTTACTTAATGTTTCCATCATGGTATGATATTTTTTGTCTCCCGTACCAAGAACAACCAGCTGAACTTTCATTTTAATAATGTCGTCAATAGCACTTTCAAGAAGATCAAATCCCTTCTGATCAGCCAAACGGGAAACTATCCCAATGACTGGAATGTATTCTTTAAAAGGCATACCGAATGTTTCAAGTAAAGCTTTTTTATTATCGAGTTTCTTTGCAATTTCACCGTAAGTATAATTTACCGGGATAAGTTTATCTGTTTCCGGACTCCATACAGAATAATCCACACCATTAAGGATTCCTATAAATTTCTTCTTATTCTCTTTGAATATCCCTTGAAAACCAAAACCGAATTCTTCCGATTCCTGTACTTCACTTGCATATCTTTCACTGACCGTATTTACAAAATCTGCAAAATTAATTCCTGATTTCATAAAACTGAACTTTTCATAATACTCTACAGAACTACCCTGTTTTGTAAATTCAGAGGGTGTATTGGTTTTCTCTAATGATTCAATAGGGAAATTTCCCTGGTAACCCACATTATGAATTGTAAATAATACTGCCGTTTTCTTAAAGAACTCATCATCTTTATAAATGGTCCGCGTAAAAAACGGTATCAATCCTGTTTGCCAGTCATTACAATGAATAACATCGGGTTGCCAGAAAAGCAGTTTTAATGTTTCAAGTACGGCTTTGCCGAAAAGGATAAATCTCTCATCATTATCAGGATATTCTTTCTTAGTCTTTTTATCAATGTAAAGACCTTCCCTGTTGAAATATGGGCGATAATCAATAAAATATGTCTGTATTTTGTCCTGATCAGGAGTAAATGCAGATTTCACATTTATATTATGGACTTCTTCACCTACAGTGATAGGGATATCTTTTAATCTGATCACTTCACGCAGAACATACTTCCGCTCATTAATGCCCTTGTATTTCGGCAGAATAATTCGTACTTCATGCCCTAATTCTTTAAGCGCTTTCGGTAATGCGCTTGAGACATCCGCCAAACCGCCAGTTTTCGCAAAAGGGGCAACTTCGGAAGATACAAAGAGGATTTTTAACTTCTTCATTTAGGATATTTCGGAGTAATTTATAATGTTAATAATATACGAAATGAAACATTTATAATCAAACAAAAAATATTTTAATAAGGAGAATATGGGGGATTTACTCCTAAATCACCTTATTTTAGACTATTAATTATTGACATGCGTGACAAAGTGAAAATTACAAAGGAATATTTCCATGTTTCTTGGGTGGATTCTTGTCAACTTTGTTCTTTAACATCTCAAACGATCTTATCAATTTTCCCCGTGTTTCCGACGGCTCGATAACATCATCTATATAACCCCATTCTGCCGCAATATACGGATTAGCAAATTTCTCCCTGTAATCCTGCTCCTTTTCCTGTGCAATTTTATCAGGTTTTTTCGATTCTTCGATCTCTTTTTTGAATATTATTTCAACTGCCCCCTTCGGCCCCATTACTGCAATCTCAGCGGAAGGCCAGGCAAAATTCAGATCTCCTCTGACATGTTTGGAATTCATCACATCATATGCCCCGCCGTATGCTTTTCTTGTTATTACAGTGATCTTTGGAACAGTAGCTTCACAATAAGCATATAATAATTTTGCTCCGTGCTTAATTATACCGCCGAACTCCTGATCTGTCCCCGGAAGAAAACCCGGTACGTCTTCAAATGTTAATATCGGGATATTAAAACAATCGCAAAATCTAATGAATCTTGCACCCTTCTGCGAAGAATCGATACTGAGCACACCTGCCAGGACTTCAGGCTGATTAGCTATGATCCCTACCGGCATCCCGTTTAAACGGGCAAATCCCACAAGAATACTCTGTGCCCACTCTTCATGAACTTCAAAAAAATCACCATCGTCAACTATATGACTTATCACCTGTTTCATATCATAAGGCTTATTAGGATTTTCCGGTATTATCGAATCCAGTTCCTGATCCGCTCTGTCAGGACTATCTGCAGGAACTGTTCTCGGAGGATCTTCAAGATTATTCTGAGGTATAAAACTAAGCAGTTTCTTTGTCTTTTCAATACAGTCCACTTCATTCTCGCAGGCAAAATGCGCCACACCGCTCCTGGAGGCGTGTGTCATCGCTCCACCAAGTTCTTCCGAACTGACATCTTCGTGTGTAACGGTTTTGACAACTTTTGGCCCGGTCACGAACATATAACTTGTATTTTTTACCATAAGCACGAAATCAGTGATCGCCGGAGAATAGACCGCTCCACCAGCACAAGGGCCCATGACCGCTGAAATCTGAGGAACTACTCCGGAAGCAAGAGTATTTAATAAGAATATATCAGCATATCCCCCAAGACTTACGACACCTTCCTGAATTCGGGCGCCTCCCGAATCATTCAGTCCGATCACAGGAGCACCATTTTTCATTGCCATTTCCATTATTTTACAGATTTTTTCCGAGTGGGCCTTGGCTAATGATCCTCCAAAAACAGTAAAATCCTGTGAAAATACGTAAACTAAACGCCCGTTTACATTCCCATAACCGGTAACCACACCGTCTCCGGGAATGCGCTGTTTGTCAAGCCCGAAATCATTACATCGGTGCTTAACAAACATGTCTATCTCTTCAAAACTGCTCTCATCAAGCAGGAGTTCTATTCTTTCACGGGCGGTAAGTTTTCCTTTATCATGCTGCGATTTTATACGTTTTTTACCGCCACCAAGCTTAGCTTCTTCTTTCAGCTTGCGTAATAATTCGATCCTTTTGTCAGTTGCCATACTATTTCCACACCTTAGATTGGGTCTTCATCTCTTTTTTAAATTGGTAGTAATGTTTAAAAGGTCTGCCGTTATTGCTGGCAAAATTAAGCTCGTCTAATATTTGATAGAGGTTTTGGGATGCCTTGCAGCGGGGGTACATCAAAAGAAAAGGCATCATTTTTTCTGAAGCATCTATTACTTTCTGGTCATTTTCAATATGACCGAGATATGTCAGTTTAACACCTAAGTATTCGCGGGAAAGGGTTACAAGCTGTAAACCTTCATCGATCTGACTTCTCCTCCTGACCTTGTTCATGATCAGTCTGGGTTTGAAATTCTTCAAGATCGACTGAATTGTTGAAGAAGCTTCCGGAAAGCTCTGACCAACTATCATAGGTAATTTCGGTAATTGGAAAACCTTATTTCTTTCATCAAATAGTATATTCTTGATCAGGCTGTGTTCCGGTGATTTTACCTTAAAAGATCTCAATATCCTTCTGTAAACAACACTTTTCAGAAAAGAATAGGCATCCAGTTTTGCATTCGGCTCCGGATTACATACAAGGATCCCTTCATTCGAAAGATTAAAGAAATCAAGTGTATTATAGGTCTGTCCGGCTCCCAGATCGACTATTATATAATCTGCCGGTAAATGAAGTATATGTTTAAGTAATTTAGTTTTCTTGCCGTACTGAAGATTCGCAATTCCAACAAGCTCTGATCCGCCGCTG
The DNA here is from genome assembly GCA_042564455.1 of Candidatus Zhuqueibacterota bacterium. Classification (GTDB taxonomy): domain Bacteria; phylum SM23-31; class SM23-31; order SM23-31; family SM23-31; genus JBHPLC01. The sequence goes on from JBHPLC010000032.1 coordinate 23,506, forward strand.
ATAAGTTTCAGTTTCTTATGAGGAGTTTCAAGCAGAACTTCCTTAAGATTCTGTTTGTCTTTTGTCAGGAAATCATTCAGATTTACTTGAGGATGACGGATATTCAAAACCGTATGAAGGTTTGCTCCGCCAAGATCACCATCGATCAGAACCACTTTCTGTCCGGCAGAAGACAAGGCAATACCGAGATTTGCAGACATAACAGATTTACCTGTTCCGCCTTTTCCTCCCGCAACAGCCCATATCCTGGCTTTTACGCCTTTTAATAAATCGTCTTTACCGTTGTCAGAAAATGATTGATCCATATGATTTTTTCAGAAATTTATGGAATTAAAGCTCATTTTGCTCTGCAAAGCTGTAAAAATTCCGCCCTGCTATTATAATATGGTCTAACACCTCTATACCGATTATCGTTCCTGCACTAACAAGTTTTTCAGTGACCTTTCTGTCCATCTCACTCGGTTTAGGATTACCGCTCGGATGATTGTGCAGTATTATCATGCTTGCCGCTGAATCAATGATAGCTTTCTTGAAAACTTCCCTCGGATGAACAATACTGGCATTCAGACTGCCCTTAGTAATAACTTCTTCACTTAATATTCTGTTAGCCGAGTCAAGAAGCACTACCAAAAATTCTTCCTGCTTTTTTGCTTCAAGCAAAGGTATATATCGTTTTGCTATAGCCGCAGGAGAATTTATTTGTATCTTTTCCGGTTTTGATCCTGATGCAATCCTTCTTGCTAATTCAAATCCGGCTAATAATGTTACTGCCTTTGCTGATCCAATACCTTTTAGCTTTTTAAATTCCCCGATATTTCTTTCTGATAATTCCTGCAAATTCCTGTACTTGATCAAAAGACTTTTTGCAAGATCAACAGCTGTTATCGATCCGGTTCCCGCTCTAAGTAAAATAGCAATAAGCTCTGTATCCGTTAATGTTGAAGGTCCAAACCGTAACAACTTTTCACGGGGCCTCTCATCTTCCGGCCAGTCTTTAATCCGAGAATGATAAAATCCGCTGTCTTTTATTTTATCGGTCAAAAGCTTAAGAATAATTAGGAAGTGAATAAAAAACTATCAAAAAAGTAGTTAGAATGGTTATTTACCGGACATCAACCCAATGTAAATTAGTAAAAGAGATTTAAAAAAGCAATAATAATCGGTCGGGAAGAAAGATTATTTTGATATATATAATAAAGATATTCTCCTGTAGTATTCAGTTTTATGGTCTGTTCTTTTTTACCCACTCAATTATATAGTCAACTCCAACCTTAGTCGGAGTACCCGGTCCAAATAATTTCCCGATCCCCTTTGCCTCCAGATCAGCCATATCCTCTTCAGGTACAATTCCGCCTCCTGTCAGCAGCCTGTCACCTATACCGTTCTTATCCATCAATTCCTTAACCTGAGGGAATTGAGTCATATGGGCTCCGGACAAAATACTCAATGCAATAACATCGACATCCTCCTGTACAGCCGTATTAACTATCATTTCCGGTGTCTGATGTAAACCTGTATATATAACCTCCAAACCGGCATCTTTCATCGCCTGTGCCATTACTTTTGCCCCTCTGTCATGCCCGTCTAAACCCGGTTTGGCAAGCAGTACTCTGATCTGTCTCATCGTTCCTCCAAAAACCTGAAAAATATTCCAGTTGATTCAAAACTGAATTTTCTATTAGTTTTACTAATATATATTTGGAGCAGTCCACTCTCCATATATTTCTTTTAAAGACGATATTATCTCTCCGATCGTAGCATATTCACGGACACAGTTGAGAAGCTCCGGAAAAACATTATCTTCTCCTGCTGCGCATTGCTTTAGTTTTTCCAGCTGTTTCAAGACCTTTTCATTATCCCGGTTTTCCTTCATTTTCTTAAGTCTTGATACCTGATCCAGCTCAGACTTTTTGTCAATCCTGAGTAAAGGAATCTCTATCTTTTCATTTTCGAGTTTGAGATCATTTACACCGACAATAATTCTCTCATGCTCATCGATCTCTTTCTGATACTGTGAAGCCGATCGTGCAATTTCCCGGTAAAACCAGCCGGACTCTATACCCTCAACAACCCCGCCGATCTGTTCGATTTTCCTGAAATACTCTTCCGCCTCTTCCTCCATTTTGTCCGTAAGTTGCTCTACAAAATAAGAACCGGCTAAGGGATCGATCGTGTTTGCCGCTCCAGATTCATGAGCTATCACCTGCTGCGTTCTCAGAGCGATCCTCGCTGCTTTTTCAGAAGGTAACGCAAGCGTCTCATCCATAGAATTCGTATGCAGAGACTGTGTACCGCCCATAACCGCCGCTAATGCCTGAATTGTAACCCGTGCAATATTTATTTCCGGCTGCTGTGCAGTCAAAGAACATCCGGCCGTCTGTGTATGAAATCTCATTAATAATGATCTCTCATCCTTTGCATTATACTTGTTTTTCATCCGTTTTGCCCAAATTCTTCGGGCAGCACGGTATTTGGTTATCTCCTCAAAAAGATCATTGTGGGCATTAAAGAAAAATGACAGCCGGGGAGCAAATTTATCCACATCCAATCCGGCTTTTATACCTTCTTCCACATAGGTAAAGCCGTTTGCGAGAGTAAAAGCCAGTTCCTGAACAGCTGTCGAACCGGCCTCGCGTATATGGTAACCGCTTATAGATATTGTATTCCATTTTGGTACTTCCGACGCGCAATATTCCATTATATCTGTAATAAGTCTTACAGACGGACGCGGCGGAAAACAATAGCAGTGCTGCGACTGATATTCTTTTAATATATCGTTTTGTATGGTTCCCTGAAGAAGTTTTGATGAAACACCCTGTTTCTCTGCAGCTGCAATATAAAGAGCTAACAGTACTATTGCAGGACCATTAATTGTCATTGATGTAGATACTTTATCAAGAGGGATACCGTCAAAAAGTATCTCCATATCGGCAAGCGAGTCAATTGCCACTCCGCATACACCTACCTCACCATTTGACAGCGGATGATCAGAATCATAACCAAGGAGTGTCGGGAAATCAAAGGCAACCGACAATCCCGTTTGACCATGCTCAAGAAGATAATGAAATCTTTTATTTGTATCTGTCGTGGTCCCGAATCCTGCAAATTGCCTCATAGTCCACAATCTGCCTCTGTACATGGAAGGATAAACACCTCGAGTATATGGGTAACTTCCGGGAAAACCCAATTTTTCCATATACTCACTTTCACTGCTGTTTTTTGGAATGTACAATTCATCGATCTTTTTACCGGATGT
>JBHPLC010000033.1:0-25768 GCA_042564455.1 Candidatus Zhuqueibacterota bacterium
CAATACATTGTGAAAATGGGGTTTATTCTGCGGGAATGAGTGGTCTTCCGAATCAGTTATTTCAACCAGGTATTTGGAATTAGAGTAATTTAGATCATTATGAATGGCATGAAAAACAGGCAGATTCAAAAATAACAGAAATATAAAATAATACGCAGCAAACAATGGTATTATTTTTCTGATATATTTTGTATTAAGATTCATTTCAGAACATGGATAGTTCAGTCGAACTAATATATACTAAATTGTATCCTTTGTCAATAAAAAAATATTGCCTTTTGTATATAAGGCTCTGTCATTAATACATATCAATAATAAATCTCTTCAACAATATTAATAATATGAATTTATAATTTTTTTTCGTAAATTCAGCCCAATCGCTGAAAGGGATAGGATTTGAAGAACTTTTTCAATGCTGCTGTGGTTCTCGGGATATTGAACGGATTACTGTTCCCTGCCGTTCAATTTATTAATCCCTCCATTCCCTATCTTATCGGGATAATGCTTGTATTGAATTTTCTCGATATAAAGACATACTGGAAAGACCTGCTTCGCAAAGAATTGTTCCTTACTTCTTTTCTGACAATAATATTTATCCCGGTTATCAGTTATTACATCTTATCCATTCCGTTTGAAGAGAACATCAGGATCGGAATTCTCCTGACAGCATGTGCTCCTGCAGGGATAATGACACTTATCATTGCGAGATTCATCCCCCAAAAAGACTACAACCTGATATTCAGTAACTTCCTTTTCACAACATTCGCATCGATAATATACATCCCTTACCTGCTGAAATTGATCATAGGCAGAAATGTTGAAATTAACTCACTGGAAATACTCATTCAGATCGCCGTTTTGATACTAATACCCTATTCGATCAGCAGGATCCTGCTGAAGTTTGTTTCAGATATAAAACTGAATAAAGTCAGGTTTTCGACAAAGTTTATCCTGCCTTTACTTGTGTTTGTTATCATCAGCGGTTCAATTGGGGGAGCTTCAGAAGAACTGGAATGGAACAGATCGCTGATCCTGCAAACAGCCGTAATAGCGCTAATTTATGCATTACACGGTATCATCGGTTATTTCTCCGGATATATATTCGGTGGGAAAGATATACGCCACTCTCTTGCCCTGACAACCACATCGAGGAACATCCAGATCATGCTGGCCGTAACAATACTCAACTTCGATTCAGTTGTACTTATTCCTTTAGTTATTGCCATAATAATTCATCATTTTTCAAATGCAGTGATATTATATTTATTCAGAGAATGATCAGGGGTATCTGTTTTTGGTCACCTGAAGATATTCTTTGAAATAAATCAAAAATATTCCCATATTTCAGCTTGACAATAATTAATGAATTTGATATATTAATAAGCTCTGAACGGCATGTCGTTTAGGGGCGGTTAGCTCAGTTGGTTTAGAGCACCTGCCTTACAAGCAGGGGGTCACTGGTTCGAATCCAGTACTGCCCACAAATATTTTAGGGCTCGTGGTGTAGTTTGGTTAACACGCCGGCCTGTCAAGCCGGAGATCGCGGGTTCAAGTCCCGTCGAGCCCGCCCTGAAAACTAAGGACTCAGAATAATATCTGAGTCCTTTTTGTTTTGCTGTATTATTTTCTCCCACCGCTATTCCCACCACAAGCAAACGTTTTAGGGTGTTTTTACTGTATATAATGATTACTGCTATTTGGATTTGTTATGTATAAAGAGTATATGAAGTGTTGATGTATAATTTGCGGCATAATGTTGTGGAATCAGGTATAAAGATGATGTGATGGATGAACTGAACTCACACCTCAAAATTCTCCCACTCAACTTTGACTCGCTCCATGAGCTTCTTAAACCGTTCCTCGCTACTCTTATTTATTCTCGTCTTTGAACTTTGCCTTCAGCTCCCCGAAGAAGTTGACTTTGACGTTGATCCAGGAAGGCTGTATTGATGAAGGTCTTTTCAACATCAGGAACCGTTCATTTTGAGCATCATAATCATAATTGGCTGCCATTGTACCGGATCGATATATATATTCAAACAAAGGCTGCGGAGGCCCCGCCCGCCTTATAGTAGTACCAATTTCGAGTGGTTGAGTATATAAATAGTTTCCATAACAATAGAATATTTCATCTTTCCCCCATACAATATGCATAATATAGCCCACCATTGTACTCGGATAGCTTGTGATCGGGATCGGGGAGCCGATTGGTGAGAAGGACTTAATCCGGATATTAGCTGCTCCCGATTCGTTTGACAGATAGGCAACTAATTTACCGTCAAGTGAAAAATTTGGACTGTATTCTCCGAATTCTTTGACTATAAATGGAGATGCTTTTTTATCAAGAGTATTGTATACCCGGATAGCACTAATATCCTCGAACAATAGAGACTTACCATCTGATGAGAATGAACGCGAATTAATATTTTGTCCACTATACCATATGGGCTCGGGATCACCGCTTCCATCCGAGAGTTTTCTGAAAATACCACCGGGTTCATCTGTTGAACTATAATATATATATTTACTGTCGGATGACCATACGGGTGAATAATTCGATTCCCCAAACGTAATATAACTGGGTACTTGTTTCTCTAAATCGTATTTGAATATATTTTCTGTTCCTCCTTCAATCTTGGTTACAGCAATCGATAGTCCGTCAGGAGAAATCCTCGGATAATAATAAGAACCTGCCGGGAAATTTGGAATTAGTTCTTCTTTCCCCTGTCGGTCCACCCAGACAGGATATATGTCAGATATTACTCCCGTGGATTGATGATACACAAGCGTACCGTTATCTGAAATGTCGTATAAAGCTACACCAGTTGTACTGTTATTCAGCGTATTTATTTCCTCAAGAAGTGGTACAGGATTACCTATTACTTTTAGTTTCTCAAGGTCAAACTGGACCGCCATAAGAACTCCCTGCCGCATAAATGTAATATGTCCTTCGGAAGCACCCAAAGAAGGAACAAAACGGGCGTAGTAACTTTCTGTATTGATCAATGTATCCCAATCAGACGTTTCAAGCGAGAGGATACCAGTGCGCATATTCTCTAATCCTCCATCAGTCGGAAGGATTGTAAAAAGCACATACTGCCCCCCCGGTAATACTTGCGGCCAGTAGTGTCCTCCAATGCTTCTTGACGTATCAGGAGAAGTAATTGATATCGGTGGGGCTACTCCGGAGTCCTGAACCTGAAAGAGGCCGGAATTTTGTATTGCGAATATTATTGTCCCGTCTTCGCACCATGTGGCACCGCGAGGTCGTACAGCACTAAGGTATTCAATATCTGCGATTTCTGTAAGATTGCTGCCGTCTATATTTATTCTCATGAGTTTCTTATCATCATATGTAAAGAAAGCAACTGACTGGCCATCAGGTGAAATGAATGGATTAATAGCACCTCCCGTTTCAAGTAATGGATAAGGATCAATTTCACCAATCTGGCGGATAAATATCTTTCTGGTATCTTCATAAACTCCATCGTTGGCGATGAAAGCAATACTTTTGCCGTCGCGGGAAATAGATATCCCGCTTCTACTGGACGAGAAAAGGCGTGCATCAGGAGGCGGATCGATCTGGAAATGACCGGGCGGCTGGAAGATTGGTGTTGGTACCGGTTTGAGAAACCAGACAGCGATAACTGCAAACAGCGCAATAATAGTCGCAATCTGCCAAACAGATGTTTTCTGAATAAACGGCTGGTTAGATGAAACTATAGCACCAGTTTTTCCGGCTGCAGGAGCGGGTAATCCCTCACCTGCGATCGCATAGACTTTGATAGGGTGATCTACGTTCTTAAGCTTCTTCTCACCTATATATACCGTCTCTATTTCTGACTTGTTCTTGACGTCGTCATAGACCTTTTCGGACACAGATATCCCGCCAGGTTCAGCAAGTGGCTCGATACGCGACGCTATATTAACACCGTCACCGAATACATCACTCTCACCGATAACCACATCACCAATGTGAATCCCAATTCGGATATTGAAGTCCGGTTCGTCTTTCAAAGTGCGTTGTATTGCGATTGCGCAGGTGACCGCCTCGACAGCGCTCGTAAAACTCGACAGAGTCCCATCCCCGATCTCTTTAAGGAACTCACCGTTGTACTTTGCGATGAACGGTTTTAAAGTATCCCGCTTCCTCTGAAGTACGTCAAGGGCCTTATGCTCATCCTTCGACATCAGGGCGGTATAGCCCACAATGTCCGTGAACATGATTGCCGCTAATTTACGTTTTTCACTCATTGATAATCCCTCGACATTAGAGTCTATCTGTGATGTAATTGAGGGGATCTATAGAGAGCGTTTTCGGAGGAACAGCCAGGCCTTAACAGCGTAATGCTATCAGGTTCAGCTCAGGTGAACGGCTATTTTCGGAGGTTCATGTGATTCATTTGTAGTACTGAATACTTTTAGAGAATAAATCAATTTATTCTAAAGCATATACTTGATTGCAAAGGGTGATTTTGAGAATACAAAGAAAAGAATAAAATAATGTTGAAATGTATGTAATTTTCAATGGAAAGTCAAACAATTTCAAATCCCATAATAATCGTATGTAAAAATCTCCATTCTGAATTTTTTGAGCAGTTTTATTGTTTGAATGGTTAAATAATTAAGAAAATTTTAACGCAGCATCTTACGGAAGCTGAGAGAAAAGATGAAGTTATCCAGCTGGTTGCCTTCGAGGTTCCTCCAGAGCGGGAAATCGGCCAGTGATACAAGTGATAATGATTCCGACAGATTAAAAACAAACGCAACTGAACCGTCAATGAATCTTCCCCCCGAATTTTTTCCTTCATTCCCCTTCCATAAATCAGGAGAAAAATGCCAGAAATTCAGCCTGAAGTAAGGATAACCGTTCAGGATAAAAGTTTTCAGAACAGTAGCCTGCATACTCATGGAGAATTTTTTTCCGGACTTGAGACCAACATCACTTTCATTAAGCGGAAAACTATAAGAGCCGGTAACTCCGGTCAGGATCGGCATCTCAAGCCTGTGCCACCACTCAAGATTAACTGACGATGTAAAATGTCCCTTTCCGATCGCAAAATGATTGTGTGGTTTACTAACTGCCTCTGGGGTAAATAGAGTTACGTCGAATGAATCACCCGTGGGAATGGATATATTCACACCAGCAAAAAAGCGGTGTCCCATCGATTCTGTATTATTTTTTATCAGCCATCTTGCCCCAACTGTCACATCACCAATCCCGGAGATCGATCCTGTCCGCATATGATTATTGTATACATTAACTTCCTGACGCCAGTGCTCAAACGGAACTATCAGGATAAGGTTTGCCTTGTCATTTAATCCGTATAAAGCATATGCAGCAAATGACTGGACATCAATCTCACCCTTTGGTGTAGTTTCACCGGGTGTTTCGTTGAAATCACTGGGAGTGAAATGATTAAATGAATACTCGGCACCGACCATCCACTGGCCTGCCTGTAATCCTATTCCCCTGGTGGCGCTTCCGACCGGCAGCGTTGGATTGCCTCAAAGAGGTCACTGTCCCCAGAGGGGGGCATGAACAGAAAGTATGAGTAATGTAAGAAGGAGTATTTTAAGGGCAAATTTCATTAGTATCCTTAGATATCAAAACAAATATAAAAGAAAAGAGGTAATAGTCAAGCAATATTTAGTTCAAACTGAAATACCTTCTATTTTCCTATGCAATCACTTACTATTGACCACTTCTCCATTCATAATTGTAATAACAACTTCCGCAGATAAAATCTCTTCAGGAGAAATTGACAGTATATCCTTTGAAAGTATGACAAAATCAGCAAGTTTACCGGGGGAAATCGTGCCTTTAATGTTCTCCTGAAACGAAGCATATGCCGGCGCCAAAGTATATGCTTCAATTGCCTGTTCAACCGTCAGTTTCTGCTCGGGAAACCATCCGTCAGGGTGTTTTCCGTCAAGAGTACTTCTTGTCACGGCAGCATAAATACCCTGTATCGCATCAAGCGGAGCTACCGTCCAGTCTGAACCAAACGCTACCGTAACACCATTATCAATAAATGATCTGAATGCATAGGTAGTTTTACATCTTTCATACCCTATCCTTTTTTCTGCAAAACGGCCGTCATCGATCGCATGATAAGGCTGCATGGATGCAATGACTCCCAGGTCGGCATAACGCTTAAAATCCTTTTCGTGCATGTGCTGGGAATGTTCAACACGAAATCTTCTGTCACGCTGTCCGTTCTGTTTAATAGCTTCCTCGAACATATCGAGCAGATCCGAATTTGCCCTGTCACCGATCGCATGAACGGCTAACTGAAGTCCTGCTGCATCTGCATCGATTATCTGCTGTTTCAGCACTTCCGGATCGACTACATAAATACCCTCGGTTTCCGGATTTTGAGTATAAGGATCAAAAAACAGCGCTGTTGTTGAACCCAGCGATCCGTCAATAAATGCCTTCATTCCGGCAAGAATGATCTTATTATCGAAATTGGAATTATCTCGATAACCTTTTTCAATATAGTTTTCCCATGTGGATAACGGGAAATATCCGTAAATCCGGGAGGTCAGCCCCCCTTCCTTCATTAATTCTTTATATATTTCAAGCTCGGTTGTATTAAGGTCAACCTGCTGTATAGAAGTAAAACCGTTTTCTCTTGCATGTTGAAGCGCGGTTTCGATGGCAATTTTTCTTTCTTCCCTGCTATTATCGGGAATGATCCTGCTGACCAGTGATTCTGCAGTTTCTCTGAGCAGCCCTGTAGGCTCCCGTGATCCGGTTTTCCTGTCAATGACTCCACCCGGCGGATCAGCAGTTTCAGCTGTAACACCAGCCATTTCCATAGCGAGACTGTTTGCCACACTCATATGCCCGTCATATCTGGTTACAAATACGGGCCGGTCGGATACATACCTGTCGATCAGGTCGGCAGTAGGCTCCTTTCCTGAAGGCCAGCGGTCGTGGTCCCATGTCCCTCCGGTGATCCATGCTCCCGGAGGCAGTTCCCTGGATTTTTCAGCCAGTCTTCTGCCGAATTCTTCTTCATTTTCCGCATCCTTCAGTTTTACACCGAGCAGATGGAATCCCCCGCCCGTAAAATGTGTATGGCTGTCGTTAAATCCCGGCAAAACCAGCTGACCATCCAGTTCCAGGATCTCCGTCTTTTCTCCAACCATATTTTCCATTTCAGTCCATTCACCAACTGCGAGGATTTTCCCATCCTTAACTGCGACACAAGATGCGACAGGATTTTCCTTATCCACTGTCCATACTTTCCCGTCCTTCAATATCAGGTCCGCAGTATTATTGTTTGAGCCGCAGGAATTGAAAAGTATTATTAACGGGATAAAAAATATTGTTTTGAATATTTTGAAATCCATAATCTAAATACTCCAAAAAGTGAATTTAAAATTGATACATTTTTTAAGGGTTTATTCTTCCATAACACGGCCGAAAAGTTCTTTGACAGGATGGTAGTGTTTAACTAAGATCACCGGTTTGTTGCAGTGTTTTGCAATATTTTCAGGAATGCTGCCGAAAAGAATCTGCGGATAGATACTTTGTCCGGCTGCACCTATGGCAACAGCATCATAATCCTCCGCTTCTTTTATTATCCCGACGTTCACAGACGAATGCCGGATCAATTTACTTTCCACTCTTAATTTGTTTAATTTATATCCTCTTCCGACCGCTTCTCTGAGACTCTCTTCCGCTTCTTCTACGATCTCCTTTGGTTTTCCGGGAGCAACAACACTGCATACCGTAATAGATCCTCCGACATGCCGTGCGACAGAGGACATATATCTTTCAGCACATTGGGCATGTTCGCCGCCGGCTGTGGGTAACAGTATTTTTTTCGGCAGACTGTCACCTTCCTGTTTTAAAAGAATTATATCCGATTTTGCATGAATAACGATCGAATCAACAACATCGCCCAATATCCTTCTTGCGGTTGAAGTGTAACCTTTCCAACCCAGAATTATCAGATCACAATGCCTTTTATGGGCAGTTTCAAGAATCGCCCGGGCCCTCCCGTGTCCGACACAGACCAGCGATGTTACCGGAACATTGAACTGCTTTGCAGTTTTATGCGCTGTTTCCAGTATCTGCCTTTCTCTGTCAAGAAAATAATTTTCCTTGGTAGGGGATATCTGTTCGGGGATGATCGTGACACGCTGAGCTACTATTTCGCCGTCTCTGTCCGCAGCGATCGCCGATGCAAGTTCAATTAACTGTTTCACGTTTGCCGGATTTGCGATCGGGACCAATACTCTGAAACGGCTTCTGGTGTTAGCCGGCTGGATCAGCGCTACTTTTACCGGAGTACCTGGGATAATTTCATCAACGGACTGAAGCCCCTTCCAGATCAAATACGCAATTACACCAACAACCAGAAAAACACAGGCAGTTAATGAAGGAACGGGATGATGAATAAGCGTCTGGCTGACTAAATATAAATTGGCAAGGATCCCAAGTATCGGCAGAAAAGGGACCCAGGGCACTTTGAAAGGTCTTTCAATAGCCGGAAACTTTTTTCGGTGATAGATCAATGCAATATTGACAAAAATCAAAGCTAAAAGCAGGACAGTATCGGCAAAATGGGCAAGATTTTCAAGTTTAAATCCTATTTGGAAAGCAATAATGAAACTGCCGATCAATACCAGAGAAATTACAGGAGTAAGAGTCCGCTTATTGATAATCCCCAATTTCCTTGGAAGATGGCTCAATTTGCTCATTGCCAAAACAACTCTTGAGCCTGCCATGATCGAAGCATTTGAAGCTGAGATCATCGAAAAAAGTGCTCCACCAATGATAACCATACCCCCAACCGGACCTAAGAACTGTTTTGCCGCTGTTCCCATTGCAGCTTCAGTAAACTCGGTAATATCTGCAGATAATATTACAAGAATGACCAGTGTATAAAGTAAGGTCACGATTCCCATGGAAAGAAATATCGCCCTCGGTATTGTTTTGGTAGGATTTTTTACTTCACCTGCAGAAGCTGCAATAGCGGAAAAACCAAAAAATGTAATAAAAACCATAGCAGCCGTTCCGCCGATGTCAGCGATATCCGTGCTGAATTTTTCCGTTATTCCGCTGAAGTCCACACTGCCGAATCCCCCGATAATAAACCAAATAAGGAGAATCACTTTGGCTACTGTTATTATAACCTGGAAATGTGCACTTTCCTTAGTACCTTTAATATTAATGAGGATCAATAATACAACTGCAGTGATTCCGACAATTCCTTTTACCGATCCGGCCCACAAAAATTCATGAACATAACTTGAAAAACTCGACAGATAGAATGCGCAGGAAGCTGAATATCCAAGAACAAGAGTAAGTCCGACGAAATAAGCCAAAGGAGCCGGGAATGATTTTCTCGAATAAAGATACCCTTCTCCTGATTCAGGAAGGATCGATACGAATTCACAATATGTAAGAGCTGTGAAAGCAGCGACTAAGGCGGCTAATAAAAATGACACAATCGCTGCAGAGCCGACATAAGAGACCGCGAGCCCGGAAAGTGTGAATATTCCGGCGGCGATCATGGTTCCAACACCGATCGACAAAGCGGTAATAAGCCCGAAATCCCGGCTTAGTTCTGTTTCGATCTGAAATTTATTCTGAGTATTTGCAGGCATAATAATTTTATTACCGCCAATTTCAGGTCAGTTGTTTCAATAAACCAATAACTCTATTTACAAATAAACAATACAGTTGCGTGACAGGTAAGTTTCAAATAAATGATGTGTAAATACAGCTAAGCATTTATCATAACATATTTTGTATGAATATTCAAGTGAAATATTTGAAATCTTCATATTTATTGGTCATAAATATTATCAAATTACAATATTCTTTCGAACAAAATGATGTTCATATCGGCAAAAAAATCCATTTAATTTTCCACAAAATCCCAAAAAATAACTTGATTATTATCTTTTAGACCATTATGTTGATTTAAAGATAAAAAAACTCTTTTCTGATTTATACTATTTCTACAGGAACAGCTATTAATATGGCCGATAACAACTTCTATGATCTTTTACACTAGGTAATAAATTAGGAGGTTGTATGATGACCCGAAGAGAGATCCTCAGTTTGCTCGCTTTTTCGGGCGTTGGCATTACAAATTTAGCCGGTATGTCTTCCTTTTTATCCTCCTGTGCCTCCCGGAGCTTATTAGGTTCGACACCAAAACTTGACAGGTACGGCGTAACTATCCTGGCCGATGGATTTCGCGCCGACATGTTCAAAGAAATGCTCGAAGACGGAAGACTTCCAAATATAAAAGAACATCTTGTTGACAGAGGAACAATGGTTGAAAACTGTATCGGGACATTTCCCTCAACCAGCGGTCCGGCTCATCTGCCTTTCATTAACGGTATGATGCCGGGCAATAACAACTGTCCCGGGCTTCGCTGGATCGATCGAAAAGGAAAAATCGTAAGAGATTACTGCACACTGCACAGTATTCTTTTTAACAATGATTTCCCAAACTCAAATTTTACTCTTTATGAAGCATTATCCGGTTCAAGGACAACCTGTATTTTTGATTTTGTATCTCGCGGCGCTTACGACATCATCCGTCCATCGGCTAAAACATTATGGTTTATTGTGTCTGGTGCTGATGATATCTGGAAAAATATGGATGTATATGCCGTTAATGAATTCGAAAAGACTTTCAACAGAGGAACTTTACCGAGATATTCTTTCGTCTGGATGCCTTCGATTGACCATCTGTCCCATTCTCACCGCTGCTGGGATCCTGTTAATAATTCATGGAGTCATGATATCTACGAACAGGCTCTTACTGTCGACAGGCAGGTCAAGAGAGTGATGGATATACTTTATAAGGCCGGTATTTATGAAAAGACGATCGTTTCATTAGTTGCCGACCATGGTCTGAGAGATACTGACAACGTAAATGCTTTCAGCATAAGAGAAACCCTTCAGGGATATGATTTTGATGTGCTGGATTCTCTTGATAAGACCGACAAATATAATTCATTGTATAATCATAATGCTGCACGCGGCGTTAGCGGGAACGGATTCTCTCTGCTTTATTTCGCCAAAGAGAAAAAGGGTCGATTTGGGATGTCCACTTCTAACTGGGAAGAACCTGTAGAATATGAAGAACTGTTTAGTTTTACTTCAAGTAAAGTGGTTAACCTGAATATTATTGAAGAACTTAAAAACGAAGATGCTATTAGATTTGTGATGGCAAAAGAGAAGGATGATAATTTCAGAGTATTCACAAAAAATGGCGAGGCATTGATTGAACGGAATTTTTCCGATCTTAAATACTCTTTTACCGGTGTTGATCCGCTCGGATACAGCAGCAATGCTAAAAGTTCTGTCTTTCTGGATGGAAATTTTCATGACAAAGATGACTGGTTTGCCGCTACAACAGGGACAGACTATCCCGACGGTTTATTTCAGATATCGCAGTTATTTGACTCGGACAGATGCGGTGAGATAGTTATCTCTTCCGAGCCCGGATATGATTTTATGAAACAGGACCACGAAGCAACCCACGGCGGTCTTGAAAAAGCCGAAATGATGATCCCCTGTGTTATTGCCGGGCCAGGTATTCAACAAAAGATGATTCCACAGGCAAGAGCAGTAGACCTTTTTCCAACATATTTAAAATTTTTAGGTTATCCAAACTATGACGGTGAGGTGCTCGATGTATTTATGCAAGAGTAAAAACCATAAGTTTCTCAGAACAGCAATAATATTGTTAATTCTGACTGTTTTTTGTCCCTTTAGTTCTTACTCTCAGGAATTCGGAGCATCTGTTGCTCCCCCGGAAGGTTACCTCATAAAGTTCTATCCCAAAGTATACCTAACAAGTGCATATTTCTCGGATAAAGGAAAAGCTTTAAATCTGACCGAGGTTACCCAGCTTATATATATAGAAACTCCTGTCTACATTCAATACGGACTTACAAACTCCATTTCCGTAGGTGTGATATTACCTCCGGCATATAGTTATCAGGAAATACTCCCTGACCTCAGGTGGGATCCGATCGACAGATATAGTGTAAAGGAACTCTGGCTGACCCTACAGCACAGGTACCTGACTTTTCTAACTATGGGGGGTGAACTTATTGCAGCCTCCTCTATCCGGATCAAGATCCCGCTGGCAAAAAAGAAAGACTGGGAGGATGGACTGCGTGTAGGAGACGATCAGTTCGACATATATCCTGTTTATTATTTTGACTATTCCAGTAAAGCAGGATGGTATACCGAAAACGCGATCGGTTATAAATTCAGGCTGAAAAAAGGAAGTATAAAACCGTTCGATGAATTGACTTTCCGGTCGGAACTGGGTTTTGAACTTTTTCCGGCGTTTCAGTTCCGGACCTTTATATATACAGATATGACACGTTTCAGGAACGGTGAGTTTTCTGAGGATAACCGCAAATTCTTTGAAAATGAAGGAAGTCTTCATACTTGGGGATACGGTGTGTCGATATGGCCGAGTCAGAATTCACAGATTTACATTGCGACAGGTGGTGACTGGTCCGGAAGAAATCAATACCGCGGAATGCACTGGACGGTTGGATTAACGCTTCTGAAGTTTTAATTCGGGGACCAGAAGGGCCATTCTTTCTTTACCACAAATTTACCTTTACCCATCAAGGACTCCAGTTCTTCTTTCGAATACAATGCCACGATCTTTTTATGTTTCTTTATATGTTCAGTTGGATCAAATTCCTTAGTAAAAACCTTAAATTCATCTTTTGTTCCCTCGAACTTCACTGGTGTATCAGTCTTCTGCAAAAAAGTGCCCTTTTTTGCTAATTCAAAATGAAATTTCAGTTCACCTACCGGGCGATACCCCTTAAGATCCTCCCACCCTAACGGGAGAATTCCATGCTGTCCCCATTCGATCAATACAGTCGGGTGCTGCTGAGACGCATTTGCATCCAGAACACACTTATTTGTTCTTATTACAGTGCGATGCCATAATACCGGAACGTCTTTCACTTTGTATGTTACAGGATCATACTCTACCCACATCACCTCATGATCCAGTTCTTTTCCTCTGCCGAGCATCCATGAATCGTCCTCAAAAAATATGTGATATGCGATAAATGGTCTTTCCGGGTGAAATACAGTAATTATATCAGAAATACTTAACGGCTCATCCTCATGCAGGAAAATAGTCGGCGCATACCGTAATGCAAGTGTTTCAAGAAACTTATCTCCTTCCTGATGAAGCTGCTTTTTCTGAAGGCTTAAATTTGAGCCCGTTGAACCGCAGGAAATACAGAATAGAATCATTATTCCAAAGAAAGCAGCACGGCTCAACCAATTCCGGAACTGAAGTTTAAAAATAATATGTTTCTTAAAATACATGCGTCCCCCATCCTATGTAAATCCGGGGTGAACTGACACGGTGAGGTCCTATTCCGGATGATATACCAAGTCTCAGTACCTTATAATATTCCAGTTCGAATCCGATATTCATTTTCAGATCACTGTAGTCAAAACTTTCACCTTTATCCCAGACTGTACCTGCTCCAAAAGTAGAAATAAAACAAAGCGGCGCCAACTTTGAAGTTTCATCAAACCAGTTTTCAGCAGAAATATATAGGGCCTGACTCGCTCTTATCATTCGGGTATTTATGAATGAATCATCTTCATAAGCGGGAAGAGTCGTCATACCTCCGAGAGAAAAGTACTCCTGTGGCGGTGCAGCGCCGTTTATCCAGCCGTAATGAATAGTCGAGACAGACCTGTGTCTTCTCCACAACTTAAGATCACCGGAAAAATTCAGCTGGAAATTACTGAAATCAAAATCTCCGGAACCGTTCAATCCTGAATTCTGATAATAGAAAGTATGTCTCCATAAAAATCTCGGCTCACCCTGAAGAGGAAGCATCCCGCCCAAATTCAATTTGAAAAAATTACCTATATTTGTTCCTTCGATTATGGGAAATTCCAATGTCCCTTTCGGAGTTTTATAATCTTTCTCATAAATACCAAGATCAAAATCTATTGTGGAAGAAAACTGATATCCTGCGGCAATTGCACCCCCCGTTTCCTGAACCTCCTGTCGCGTATAAATATAATCCAGGTCATCCCGGCTTTTAACGGTATTAAAATATTTTCCATAGAAACGGAGGTTGTTATCCCAGAAACTTTTTGCAATACGAACTTCTGAAAGAACATCCTTATTGAAGACTCCAACCATTGCCTTAGCTTCTATCTGAAAACCGGGAGGATTATACTCATTAAATGAAAATCCGGCGCTGTAAAACTTATCAATATCAGTAAATTTCGTTGATAGAAGCAGTCGGTAAGCTCTCTGTTCATTCACTTTAACGACAATATTTACCGATCCGTCTTGTGTAGGGATGGTCTCTGCCCTGACCGTGTTAATTGCAGGTTCCGCCGATAATCTCCTGATCGCGGTATCCAGTTCATATGAATTAAAATAATCACCGTCAATTCTCAAGATTTTCTGAATATAATCATTACTGATCCACTTATTACCTTCTATTATAACAGAATTAATTTGGGGTATCATAATTTCTATTTCAACTGAAGATCCTGAATTTTCCATGGACAATGTTGCTTGTGAATAACCGTGATAAGAAAGTACATTTCCCAGAGTTTCTAAAATATCACTTTCACTAAGCAGTACTTCCGGGTGGTTTGTATTTGTACCTGAAAGCCTTTCATTTAATCCTTCTATTATCAGTTCCTCCGGTACGGGCATGTCTCCTTTTAAAGATATATTGATATTTCCCGGATTGAATATTGCTTGTTCCTCTTCAGATATTGACCTGACGGTACGATTCTCTTCCGGCATAATTGCTTTAAGCCAGGTTTTGATCTTTATTAAATTTTCTTCAGTAAGCAGTTTATCCCCATGCAGGTTCCCAGGTGTAACGACGATTTCCTTTTGTCCTTTGATCTCCGAAAAAGCATCATATAATTTACTGAAGTTTACATAACGGTCATTTTCCGACTGCAGTAAAAGAAACGGTATTTGAGATAGATCTTTAATTATATCGTTCGGATAAGCTGAAGAGTATCTTGAGCCGATACGCGTATTTGAAATGACCTTCAGCGGCAGTTTCCCGAAATCCGTATTTAATGTAATATCACTGATAATTTTAACTAAGAACGGCTGAAATTCAGGAGTAAAACCTGAAGGACTGACAACAATTAAAGCATTAATATTCTTAAATATCTCCGCAGTCCTCAGAGCAACACACCCCCCCATTCCTATACCCAAGACTACAACTTTTTCGTAGCCTTTATCATAAGCAAAAGAAATTACTTCTCGCAGGTCTAATATCTCATCGCCTCCGGTAGAACTGATTTTAAAACTTGACCTATGCCCCCTGAAATCGAACGTGATAAGATCGTAATCTTCTCCAAAAATGTTCAAAAGATTTGTTATAACATTATCATCACCTGAACCGATAAGACTGTGGCTATAGATGATCACTTTGTTTTTATTATTCTCAAATATTTCTCCTTTGATCCTTACATTATCGGCGGTAAAGACCGCAATATCACTACTTTCGAAATTGAAATTTTCCTGCATTTCTGCAAGAGCTGTATAAGAGAAATACAAACAGATCATCACAATCAGAAAACAAACTTTGCAGATTTTAGACAGAAGGGTTTGCATGGGAGTTGCGGCTGATTTAAGATTTATGAGGAATTATTATACTTTCAGCTTATGTATCCTGAATTTATGGCATTCTAATTATTATAAAATGTTTCTAAAAATAGTTTGCATTAATATATAATAACTGAAGGTATAGACAAATAAATTAAAATGCAAATAAAAAAAAGAGGGCTGCGAAACCCTCTTTTAAAAAACTATAATTTCACTGTATAAATTAAGCTGAATTATCGAACAAAAACATAACCCTTAGATCACTGCCTGTTAGTACCTGACTCCGGTTTATCCTCTTCAAATACCCAATCCTCTATCGGATTGTTAAATTCAACAGTGGAATATGTAACAGGCACTATATCTTCTCCGCGGCGGCTGACCGTTATCTGATTTATCTTAGTCGGCATATTCACTCCGCTGAATTTTTTATGAGCCCAAAATATTCGTTTAGAGTTCCTTTTCGATTCCTGCAGGAGCAGGAAATTCTTCTTGTCAAAATACAGATCTGTAGTGTCCTGTCCGATAACGGCTGCTACAACGTATGCAGGTTTGGTCTCGATAACATTATATTCCTGAGAATTCTTATCCGGCTTCTCCTTCCATTCAACCTGAGCATCTTCTTTCAAAATAAATATCTCTGCATTGTCAGCGTAATAAGATATCCCGTAGCACTCGTTGAACCACTGCTTCATTTGCTGCAGATTACCTCTGCCTCTCATTAGATTCGTTCTTCTCCAGGCTAAGCCGTCATTCATGAAGTACTCTATAAACCTTCTGCCGTTATCTGCTGTAAGGTCATGTTCCACCTTCAGTTTCCCGTTTTTTTGTGCAAGCAGGATATAAGCAGCATTAAAGATTATTCCATCTCTCATTTCAATAGTGCCTTCGATGGATAAGGTCTCCCAATCGGAAAGTTTTTCACCGCCGTGGGCTTTTACTGATCGTGCAATGATCTCATCAGCGTTTTCAGGAGGCGCCTGAGAGCAGCCGGATAAAATAAGAAGAGAAAGTACTATCAAGCTTATCTTTAACATTAGTATACGATTCATTATTTTCTCCTGATTAAGCGGTTGAAAGCTGATCATGTGCTTCAATTAGTTGATCACGAACAGCAATATTATAAGTACAGCTTCTTTCACACGGTGCAGTACAGGTCTTACACTTCGAAGCATCACAACCCTGCGGAAGATTTTTGTATAGCCCCATTGCATACTTTTCTCTTCCGTAATTTTCAAAATACATTTTGTATCTCAGGACATCCCATACCGGCACATTATTTGGACATGATCCGACACATCCACTGCACCCGGGACGGCAGTACTTTCCGCTTACATGAGCCGATACAGTTTGTAATAGACTGTTATCCTCTTCGGTAAGGCTGGTAGTACCTGAAACAGACAGGTACTCATTAACCACATCATAATTTCCCATACCGATCACTACTGTATCAAACAGGTCTGATGCCAGCACCCATTTCAAGACCGCCTGACGGGCGTTCGTGTTCCTGTTCTGCAGTTCTCTTATATTAAGATCCGACTTATAGATCGTCATGGTCTTCATCGCCATGGTTGCAACACCCTTTGCCCTGGCTTTCTGTAATAGCGGTTCCAGGCCTTTGGTAAGAAAATTAGCTCCTACAAGAACGACCTCAAACCTGTCATTGTCAATTCCCCAGCCTATTTCGTTGAGCATGTTCACGCTGTGGCTTGATGCACCGGTAAATTTTATCTTGCCGAGTTTTTTTGCTTCATCCCAGGCTTCGTATATTGCAGGATTCTGGATCCTTTCGAGACCGCCATAGGCCGGATTGCCCATGGAATGGATCATGAAACAATCGATATAGGTTGTATTCAGCCGTTTCAATGATTCATCCAGTGCAACCATAAGCTCTGCTTTAGTGGTATCGGCCTTGACCTGATTCGGCATCCATTTGGAGACAATGAACATTTTCTCTCTCGGGACATTTCCCCAGCATTGACCGATAACTTCCTCATGATTACTGTATTGACGGGCGGAATCAATAAAATTGATCCCCCGTTCGTATAAACTCTGAACGAAACCGGGCTCCCGCTGGCCTGAACCGGCCGAGATATCGCTTACCATCCAGCCGGTCTTACCAAAGGGCTTATATCTTTTAATTACAGGCAATTCCTGTGCCTGAATATTCTTATCAACATGGCTTAGCGGTATAGCACATCCTGCTGCAGCAGCTGATGATCTCTTAATAAATCCACGCCTTGAGATAGAATCCATAAATTCCTTTCCGTCTAATAATCAGACAACCTTCACACTACATTTTTCGTGTTTAAAATACAAATCAATAAAACTTATTTTAGCCTGAATTAAGAAATTTTCTATATTATTTATCCAGCACTTTTGTCTTTAATGCGGTCGGCACCATCAGCTTAAATATAGGAATAATTGCCTGCCGCTGCTGTCCGCCGCGCTGTCCTGCTCTGGCTCCCGTTGGAGGCTGTCCTGCACGAGCTCCACCTCCGCCACCGCGGGCTGCCATCTGAGCTGTCGGCATTGCACCACCACGACCTCCTTGCCCTCCACCTACTCTCGGCAGTAATGCATCCATGGTGTTCCATGTAATCACATTGTCTGTGGTTTCAGGTTCGAGCATATGACAGATAATTCTACCCATCGCCTGTCCGGTCCTGATTATATATGTTCCTTTCGGAAAGGTCTGGGTACGTTTGACCATTTCATCGGCACATACAATTGACTGGACCGCACCGGGATGATCATATATGGTGCCCCTGTTGATCTCTGTGGCATTGTACGCTTCAATATCTAATTCAGTATCTTCCTGAAGTACTTCTATTGTTATCTTCTGTTTCTTCAGCAGTTCAACAGCCTTCTTAGCTCTCGGCTCTAATATATATGCATAAGGTCTTGGACGGGTCTTTGTGGCAACCGGTTTTTTCATAAGATCAGCATTGGTGATCTGAACAATTTTCTCAGTTCCGCCAGTTATTCTTCTTGGATTATTAGGATCGGGAGTACCGCCTTCTCTGGTAACAATTTCATAGGACACTTTCCAGTCCTCAGCTTCTTTTGTCATCTGTACCGGAATGTCACCTGTAGCATTCATTCCCATTTCAATTGTCTCACGTCTTGCACGGTTTACAGTATCCATTATTTTATTCGGATTGTCTGCAACATACTGCAGGAGTGCTCTCGAAGCAACAAGCGCACTTAAAGCTCCGGTTTTTCTGTCCTGTCTCGGAGATTCAAATAAGATGCCGAAATTGTTAATGAATCCGGCATAATTAATACTTATCCTCGGTTCAGTTGGAGCTGTATTCCATCTTGTTTCGTTCCCTCCGGAATAATACCATGATTTATAACCCTCTTTTGCCATTTCCTGTGTTATAAACGGGAATATCTCCATATCACATAATTCGGTAATACGCTGATCACTTGCAGCATGGGCTGGACCCTGATAACAGATATTATAAGGGACAGCACCGCCATTATGACCATCCAGCCAGAGGTGCGGCTGCCAGGTCAGCAGCATATCGGTTACCCAGTGATATAATGCCTGCTGTTCGAGCTTGATGTAATCACGGTTCATATCCACACCGGTTGAATTACCTCTTGATCCGCGGGTAAAACCGTCAGGATTGATCGATGGGACCATCAGAATAACAAGATCATCGAGAAGATCGTTCATCGATGAACCTATCTCTGCAAGCTCACGCGTAAGCAGCAGCAGACCTTCTCTGACCGTTCTTTCGCCTCCGTGAATATTAGCCGCCATAATAACAATTGGTTTCCCGCTGAGCATTGCTTCCCACGGCTGAGTAATAAGCGGTCTTCCGAAGATAGCATAAGGGATTTTTCTCCCTTCGATCGTTTCACCATAACTGGATAGAAGCATTTCAGTCGAAGTCGCCTGGATCTCCTGTAAAAACTCCATCATCTCTTCATAACTGGTATACTCTTCAAAATCGACCAGCTCTGAAGCTGTTCTGATTATCTGAGCATTGACCGAAAAAACAAAAACAGCTATCAAAATAGCTATTACCGGTAATACTTTTAAAAACCTTTTCACTTTAAAATCCTCCTGTTAGTTAAAGTGCAGTATTTGAAATTATCATTTCAATCTAATTATTGGAAAATATATAATATTATTGGAAAAGTTATTAGCAGATAAATCAATATTGAAGACAACCTATTCTAAATAGCAAAATCGATCATCAAAATCAATACAATTCTGTTATGGATATATTCATTAATTTGAAAAATGAAAAATTTAAGAAATGAAGATCCACCATAATAATATTCATTCAAAGAAACTTTTCATAATTACCCTAGTTAAACTTAAAAATTAACCTACCATAACTTTTATATCGGGAGAAACTCGTGCGTTTAATTCTAACTGCCGCTTTAGCAGTATGTATGTCTGTATTTTGTTCGAAATCGTCAGACTCCGTAAAAGAAGAATCCATAATATATGAGGATACTGTCACATTTGAACTATCATTCGGAGACGATGAGACCGCACTGGAATCAGAGTATCTGCTGGCGGATCCCAGGGCTGTCGGAATCAGCGCACAGAATGAAATTCTCGTACTCGATGAAAGCAGGATCAAGGTTTTTGACCAGACTGGGAAACCTGTCAGGATCGTCGGACGCGAAGGCCAGGGTCCCGGTGAATTCGAGCGGGCATACCGACTCAATGTCGGACCGAACGGCCACGTTAGCGTAAAAAACTACATGGGATTGTCGGCATTCACTCCAAATCTCGAATTTATCCATAAAAAGAACTATACAAACAGCAGCTACTACAAAAACCTGAAAGATGAGCGGGGATGGCAGAGTGGTATTGCCCTGTACGCTATATATTTCAGTGAAAATGAACGTGTTATTGTAGTTGAGGGAGACATTTTTCGGGAAGGTGAAGGCTCAAAAATCTCACAGGATTTCAAAGTGCTGATACACGAAAAAGATGGTGTTTCCAAACCTGTTGTGGAATATGTTAAGGAATATGTCAGTGTGTTCCTGGTAGTAAACAGTGATTTTATGTTTAGCAATTCTTTCCATTTTGAGTTTTTCGGCGATCTGTTGTGGACGACACTGCCGCGAAGCAGGATCGTTTATACCGACACAGGAAAAGACTATGAAAAAACTGAAACCAGTGGAACTTACAGATTGACCGTACTGTCACTGACTGACGGCTCGACAAAAACATTGCAGCATTCATACGAACTGCTTCCGATACCCGAAAATGAAATACCGGAAAAAGGGGGCGGGCCAAAAACAATTGGCGGATTCAATCAGGCAAGCTTTGACAATTTCGTTGATGAAGTAGAAGCGTTTAAAGAGGAAAAAGAACACTGTGCCCCGCTTCGCTCACTGGTCACCGACCGCGAATATCTTTTCGCTTTTACCTACAAAGAGAAGGAAAAAACTGATCCTGAGTCAGAAATTACCGAAGTTTTAGCTGACATATTTGATATGAGTACCGGAGAATATGTCTGTTCTACATATTTCCCGGGTATTCCGCAAGTTATCGCCAACGGTTATGCGTATTACAGAACAAGAGGATCAAAAGACGAATTTCCGCTGATTAAAAAATACAGGATCGATCCGAAAGTCTACGGAAAATGAGAATTTTATTCTTTTGAAACTCATTTTTTTGATATTATTAGCAGCTTTTATGTTTTTGCCAGCGGGAACAGCTCAGATTCCGTTCTGCCGTTGACCATGATATCCTTAATCTTTTCGATTAATTCGGGATTATCCCCTGCAACATTCGTGGTCTCACCAATATCTTCTTTCAGATTATAAAGCTCTATCTCTCTTGACGGGCGGAGTCTTACTGCTTTCCAGTCTCCCATCCTTACTGCCTGAAGCCTCCTGCTGTGCTCCCAGTAAAGATATTCATGTTCAATCTGGTTTCTATTGCCAATTAATGTCGGCAATAATGACACACCATCAATATCGGCCGGAGTTTCAGCTCCGGTAAGTTCAGTCAACGTCGGCAGAAAATCCCAGAATGCGGAAATATGGTCATTCGTAGTCCCGGCATCGATCTTCCCCGGCCACCGGGCGATCATCGGAATACGTATCCCGCCCTCATAAACCGAGCCTTTCAGTCCTCTCAGCACTCCGGCGCTGTTGAAGAATTCCGAGTCGGTTCCGCCGTTATAAGTAGGGCCGTTATCGCTTGTAAATATTACCAGTGTGTTATCATCCAGATCCAGGTCTTTCAAAAGCTGCATTATCCTGCCTATCTCCCTGTCCATCCTTGTGATCATTGCTGCAAAAGCTGCTCGTGGGGCAATATGCGGCACATAGCCCTGGTCACCCTTATAAGGAGTATCGTCAAACTTCCCTTCGTATTCTGCAAGTGAATCCTCAGGCACCTGAATAGATACATGCGGTACGGGAAAAGGCAGATACAGAAAGAACGGATTGTCCTTGTTTTCTTTTATAAAATTCAGGGCTTCTTCAGCCATTCTATCCATGGAATACTGCTCTCCCGTATACGGCTCATACGATGCCTTATCATTCGGATCTTTGTCTTCCGGAAGTCTCTGGTGCGGGTGGAAATATTCATTACCTTCAAGAACATCTTTCTCGCGGTTTTTCCATAAATAAGCAGGGTAATAATTATGAGCTATCCTCTGGCACAGATAACCATACCAGAAATCAAATCCCTGGTTATTCGGTTCGCCTGTACTTCCCGGACCTCCCAGTCCCCACTTACCAACAGCTCCCGTTGTATATCCCGCTTTTTTCAGTAATTCTGCAACCGTTACTGTTTCATCAGGGATCGGTCTCTGTCCTTCGAGAGACAGATCATACCAGACATCGCCCCGGAAAGACATTTCATCATTACCTCGGATAAAAGCGTGACCGGTATGTTTACCTGTCAATAAGGTGCACCTTGAGGGAGCACAAACCGGACTGCCGGAATAATGCTGGGTGAATCTCATTCCTTCTGCAGCGATCTTATCAATGTTTGGAGTCCTGATCTTCTCCTGGCCGTAACATCCCAGTTCATTGTATCCCAGATCATCGGCAAGGATGAAAACTATGTTGGGTTTTTTTGCCGCGGCCGGACTGCAGAATTCAAACTGGGAAAGAGAAACTGCAGCAGCACCTAAACCGACAGATTTTATAAAATTACGTCTGTTGACTTTTTCCGACATATTTGCTCCTGTTTGAAATCAGGTGAGGTTTTCTGCAGAACTACTCTATTAAAATAATGTCTCCTTCTCCAATCCGCAAGTCATTTCTGCAAATTGTACTTTTTGCAGGAAAAGTAAAATATATTACAAAATGGAAACTTCAATTTGGCAATTCTTGTTTCTTTGTTGTAGACGTTAATAAACCTGTTAATTAATTTATTTGATTTGAAAAATTTGGAGCAAAAAATGATAAAAATTAATGAGCAAATACCCGATTTTGAATTTGAAGCATTTGTAGATAACGATATAAAGAAATTAAGATTCTCCGATTATAAAGGAAAATGGCTTGTGCTGTTATTTTACCCGGCCGATTTTACTTTTATTTGCCCAACTGAATTATCCGAGGCTGCAGATTTCTATGACTCCTTCAGGGGACTTAATGCGGAAGTAATCAGTGTCAGCACGGATACAGCTTTTGTACATAAAGCCTGGCATGATTCATCAGATTCGATCAGGAAGATCAAATACCCGATGGCAGCCGATCCGACTGCACAGATATGCAGGACATTCGGGACATTGATTGAAGAAGAAGGACTGTCATTAAGGGCAACATTTATTATAAATCCGGAAGGAGAACTAAAAGCCGCTGAGATCCACGACAACAGCATCGGAAGAAGTACGGAAGAAATACTTAGAAAACTCGAAGCCGCAAAATTCGTCAGCGAACATGATGGAGAGGTTTGCCCGGTAAGCTGGAAACCCGGGAAAGGCACATTAAAACCCGGTGTTGACCTGATCGGGAAGATATAATAATATCCAAAGAAAACACTTAACAAAAAAAAGCCCTGTTTTTACAGGGCTTTTTTTGTTCTGAATATATTACTTACAGGTCACTTTTCACAAGTTATTTAATCTAATAGTAATACCAGATAGACGAGTAATCGTTCACATCTTCACCATCGTCTGCCAGCCGGCTTAAATAATCATATATTGAAACATCCGTATACAGATAATCTTTTGCAGCAGCCAATCTCGATTCCCACGGAAAAAATCTGTAAATCCTGCTGCCGTCAGCAAGGATCATCACAGGTTCATGGTCCTGCTCGGCTCTTAAATGTGACTTGCCAAGCCGCGGAACATTAAAAACCGGTTCATCGGTTCTTACAATACCGGGCAGCAGTCTTGCTTCCTCGTTCCTTTCCTGGAGCAATCTTGCTATGGGAACCCTGAAATCAATGGTTTCCGCTTTGCCTTTAGTATTGAATGAATAATACGGATCTATACCGCAGAGTTTAAGCGTTTTTCTTAAAAGGCAGGTCTCAAATTTTCTGCTGTTATAATAATTAAACACTTGCTGGTTATAAATATTGATCCCCAGATTCCTGATCCCTTTTACGGCTTCGATAACATCCGGTGTCACCTCAGCTGCATGATCAAAATGGGTTACTATACAGATCTCTCTTTTTCCATATTCATGATATTTTCCAATAATTTCAAGAAAATCATCATTGATCCTGAACGGAAGATTAACCAGTGTTCTTGTACCTATCCTTATCCTATCGACATGTTCAATCTCTGCCAGTTCACCTATAATTGACCTCATAAAACTGTTATTTAAGGTCAAGGGATCACCACCTGTGACCAGAACTTCATTAATACTGCTGTTCGACCTTATCCATCCGATTGCATGGTCTATTTTACTCCTTGAGATTTTGGAATCATCTATCCCTTTTACTTCCCAGTTCCTCTGGCAGTACACACATATCTGCGGGCAAGTATTAAAGGGTTTAAGGATCAATATCTGTGCATACCTTCTGGTAATACAATCAACAGGGCTTGTCAGTTTCTCGCCCATAAAATCCAGGCCCGTCCCGTTTTCAAGATTCTGCATAACGCTTGTGCAGTAGTTCTCAGACGGAAGTGTTATTGCCCTGATTATATAATCAAACTCGGATTTTCCGTATTTATTAAATAATGACAGATAATAAGGTGTGATCTGAAATGGTATCCCGTTCTTCTCCGCCAATTCAAGGCCGTATCTTTCATCCTGATTCAGATAAACAAGTGACGAGAGTGTTTTAATATCCTTGATAATGTGTCTCAGATGCCATTTATAATTCATCCAGTCTGACTCCGAGGCACCGAAAAACTTTAAGATATCATATTTCAACTCGTTTCTAAGTGCTAAAACATCATCATCAAAACCTGTCTTGTATTTCTTAAAGGAACTGTTCATATAGTTTGAATAAATATCCAGGTGTTTTGAGCGCTTGATCGCTTTTTCTCTCGGATCTATATTATAAAGCTCTTCCTTTACATTCGGGACAATACCCGAGTTGCCGTTTATACCCCTGAACATAAAAAGGAACTCACATAAAAATCCTTCGCTGACAGTATCAAGCACATTACCTCTGTTTAATGCCAGCTGATACAGCTTTTTTAAGGCAGAGAACTTCGTTAATCTTTCATTCTCGGTACTGAATATATTCTTAAGCACCCTGATACATTTTCTTGCATTCCGTCTTTCAAGAATATGCAGTGAATTATAAATTTCATTTGAATATTTATCAAAATACTGGTTTTCAAGATTATCAAGATATTCAAAAATCCGGAGCCTTGCTTCTTCAAGGTCTCCTGAAGTTTCAAAGAATTCTTTTAAACTGCTGTCAGCTTTCCATATCTCAGTATCAAGTTCACCCTGAATGTTTGCAATTATTTTTTCCATAAATACTTAATAAACCATGTATTAACAATTACTTAGATGTATATTTATTTGAGACAAACGTCCTTTTTAGTTGCATTTTCCAATCAACCCCCGACAAAAAATGTTAGTTATCCAATGATTAACCAGAAGCTAAAACAATTCTGCTGCAATAACATCAATACAATTTCTGATCACAAGGATGAATACGAGGATAAATATATTGTATCGGTAAACAAATGTTGTCTCTGCAACACGTCAGTGTCTTGAGATTCAACGGAAGT
>JBHPLC010000034.1:0-25421 GCA_042564455.1 Candidatus Zhuqueibacterota bacterium
TCAAAGGGTGAAGGTACAGTAAAAAAATCAGGAATTACATCAATGGACGATCCGAGAGTTACACGTATCGGGAAATTCCTGAGAAAATCCAAAATTGATGAACTGCCTCAGATAATAAATGTATTCCTGGGACAAATGAGTTTTGTCGGACCCAGGCCGGAATTGCCCGAATATAAGGACGTCAATCCGGAATTCTGGAATACAATCCTGTCAGTGCGTCCGGGGATCACTGCTGAAACCTCACTTTTATTTATCAACGAGGAAGAACTTATACCGGCAGACAAGACAGCTGATGAGGTTTACAGATCGGAAATTCTGCCGAAAAAACAGAAAATGGACCTTGAATATGTAAAAAACAGGTCCTTTTTTAAAGATATTTCTATTATATTGAGAACATTATTTTCGTTATTTAAAACCGCAAAAAACAGGTCTGATCCTGTTTTTCTTCAAAATAAAGATATGAGTAAATGAAATGATCCGAAAAATAAACTTAAAACAACTGCCGGTATTGTTGATCGATATAATGCTCGCAGCATTATCATTCTATTTAGCGCTGCTTCTAAGATATGATTTCAATATACATCCCGGGGATCTGGCAAACCTTCCGGTCGGACTCCTTATAGTTGTAATCGCAAGAGGTATTGTGTTTTATGCTTTCGGATTGTATAGGGGCCTGGGTAAATATGCAGGTCTGGGCGAATATATGCTTATTATCAGAAGTGTGATCGTAGGTTCCGTTATCTATATATTTATTTTCTGGGTTTTTGTAGTGCATAGATTCCCCCGTGTTGCATTGATTTATGATCCGATATTGTTGACCCTGTTTCTTGGGGGGGCTCATTTTTCACAGAGAATTATTCAGGATATGTTCAGAAAACGCCCCGTCGATAGTTCACGGGTATTAATATACGGAGCCGGTGATGCGGGTGATATGGCAATTCGCGAGATCATAAAGAATAGGCACCTTCCATATAATGTTATTGGTTTTATAGATGACGATCCTGAAAAGATAAATACCCGGATAAATGGTGTCCCGGTTTTAGGGAACAGGAATTCCCTGGCAAAAGTGGTTAAGCAGCATAGAATTGATGAATTGATCATTGCGATCCCATCAGCATCGGGTAAGGAAATAAGAACCATTTATGAAAGTGCAGAACCTCTCGGGATAAAAATTTCTACCGTCCCGAATCTAAAAGAGATACTCGAAAAAAGATACGCAGTTTCTGAGATCAGGAACGTCAGACTGGAGGATCTCATAAGAAGAAAACCTGTCGAAATAGCCGATACGAATGCTGAAAGTTATCTTGCGGGAAAAACTGTCCTTGTTACTGGTGCTGCCGGTTCTATCGGAACAGAGTTGTCAAAACATCTTGCTGAATATAGTCCTGAGACTTTATTAATGGTGGACAGGGATGAAAGCAATCTGTTTTACCTTGAACAATCTCTATTATCCAGTAAGATCAAATGTAATATGATATTTTTACTCCTCGATATTGGAAACATCGCAAAACTTGAAAAACTCTTTAAGGATTTTAAACCTCAGGTAGTATTTCATTCCGCTGCTTTTAAACATGTGCCGATCATGGAAAAACAGCCCGATGAAGCAGTTGAAAATAATATTAACAATACTCTGAATCTTGCTAAAATTTCCGAACGATATGAAGTTGAAAAGTTTGTTAATGTTTCAACTGACAAGGCAGTATATCCAACAAGTGTTATGGGAGCGACTAAAAGGATCGCAGAACTTGTTCTGCTTCATTATTTTGACAACAGTAAAACCAAATTTATGACTGTTAGATTCGGCAATGTTATCGGAAGCAGAGGCAGTGTCGTCCCGATCTTTAAAGACCAGATCAAAAATGGCGGACCTGTGACTGTTACAGATCCGGACATGGAGAGATTTTTTATGACAATTCCGGAAGCTGCCAATCTGATAACACAGGCATGTGCCCAGGGGCAGGGAGGTGAATTATTTATTCTTGATATGGGAGAACCGGTTAGAATAGTCAATCTTGCTAAAGATATGATCAGATTATCGGGATTGAAAGAGCAGAAAGATATTGAAATCGTTTTCTCAGGAAAACGTCCCGGGGAAAAAATGATGGAGGAATTATGGTTCAAAGAGGAAAATCCTCAACCGACCGAACATAATAAAATTCTAAGAGCAAGACAGAATGCCGGTAGAAATCTTAAAGGTGAAAATTTTGAAAGTAATCTGAATAACCTGATCAATTATGCTAAAAACGGTGATAAAGAAAAAGTACTTAATACTATTGAAAAGATCTTGCCCGGCTATAATTCTTCAATGAATTAAATGTAAAAATTAGATAAATAATAGCTTGATATAGAAATTATTAATTATTAATATAATACATCATTAAATAATATTTTTGAGTATGGCTCAGTAAGTGACAATATCTCCGGAGGAAAAGAAATGAAAAAAAGGAATTTTCTTGTAGCTGATGATGATGAGAATTTCCATGAGATACTGGAAGAAATACTTCTTGTTGTATTTCCGGATGATGATATAAATATCCTTCATGCGATTAATGGCAGTAAAGCTATACAACTTTTTGATGAATCTCTAAAAGATAATAATCCCATAGATGTGGTAATTACCGATTATGCCATGCCTGAAGCTTCCGGAAGTGATGTGATCAGACATGTAATGGATAAACACCCAACTCCTGTGATAGTAGTCAGTGCGGTTCCTGAAGCAAAAGACAAAGACTTTATTCAGGAAGGCGCTATTTATTTTCTGCCGAAGCCTTTTGATGTGGAAACTGCAAGAGAAGTAATGGAGAAAGCTGTTGGTTTAAAAATAATTCAAAAAGATATTGATAAAGCTATGGAGGCAATAGGCAGACTGAAAAAGATCGGACTATGACCTTCTTAAACACCATAATTTTATCAGGGCTGTTTGCAGCTCTTATCCCCCTCCTCATACATCTTTTCAGCCGAAGAAAGAAAAAGATCATTCCATTCAGCTCGTTATATTTTCTAAGACTGCTGGAAAATAAAAAGATCAGGAGGCTGAAGATCAAGCAGATCATTCTGCTGCTCCTGCGAATGATGATCGTTGCTTTGCTTGTTCTGGCTTTTGCCAGGCCAACGGTAACGGGTAACTTCGGTTCGGGATATTCAGAAGATTCAAGAATCTCTGCAGTAATAATTGTGGATAATTCCTTAAGCACTTCTGCTGAGAACGAAGGCAATAACACTTTCAGCCTGATCCGTAATAAATCCCTTGAATTGCTGGAAAATTTCAGGGATGGTGATGAACTCTTTTTACTTTTCACTTCAGATAATATAGAGAACCGGATCGAACCCGAATATGATCCCGGGATCCATCTGGAAAAGATTAAAAAATCCGGATATACGTATAAACCTGCCTTGATAGTCCCTTTTTTGAAGAAAGCCGTTTCCTTGCTCAATTCCAGTAATAATTATTACAAAGAAGTGTTTTTTATCTCCGATATGCAGAAGACCGGTCTTGCCGAAGATGAAGTCCGTGAATTAAATTTTAACGGTACTGAAAATGTAAAACTGTACATGATCGATGCAGTATCAAATGATCCGGTTAATACTGCTGTAAAAAATGTAAAGATCATTAACCAGATCATTGAACAGGGAAGCAATATCAATATAAGGGCGGAAATAGGGAATTTCAGTGATGAAAATGTCAGTGAAATATTAGTAAATCTGTATCTTAACGGCCAGAGAATGGCACAAAGAGATTTATCACTCAATGAATCCGGTACAAAAACAATTGATTTTCAGATCGTTCCAGGTATGACAGGACTAATAGAAGGATTTGTAGAGATCGAGGATGACGCTCTCTCTGCAGATAATACAAGGTATTTTATGATCAATGTCCCTGAGAAAATATCTGTCCTGCTGGTTGAAGATGAAAATAATGAAGGATTCCTGCAGACTATGCTTGAACCGGAAACATCAGAACAGTTTGAGCTGGACCTAATTAATCCGGGCCAGGTCTTCTCGATGGAATTCGGGGACTACGATGCTGTGATTTATAACGGATTCACAAGTTTCACTCAATCCGATGTATACAGACTGCGCAATTATTTAAATAATGGTGGCGGAGTAGTTCTTTTCCCCGGTGAACAGTCGGACCTTGTTGCATACGAGCAGACAATAGGTGAAGCTTTTGACCTTCCGGTCGCAGCTGGATTTATGGGAAGCTTGAATCCGGAATTCTCCTCTCAGGCTAACTTCTTCTCTGTCGACAATATCGATCAGGACCATGCTTTATTTACGGGAATGTTTAAAGATATATCCCCTGAATTAAATCTCCCGAAAGCATACATGTTTGTAGATCTGGTACCTAAAGTAACTCAGACCTACAGAAATATAATATCTTTCCAGAACAACAAACCTTTCCTTTGTGAGGTGCTTGCAGGGCAGGGTGCAGTTTTTTTGTTTGCTTGTGCACCATCGCTTGCATGGACAGATTTTCCTGTAAAGGGATTATTCGCTCCTTTAATGTACAGAATAATAAACTATATAGCTTCATCAGGAATAATCAATGGAACAGATATACTTATCGGTGATGAGATTTCTTTTCTTTACGGGGGTAATGCTGAAGACCTGCTTATGGTATCTCCATCAGGAGACGAGTACCGCCTGAATACCGAGATAGATTCCGATGCATTCCGGATCAAATTTAAAGAAACCGGCCTGCCGGGTATTTATGATTTTAAAACAGGTGGAGTTTCCAACCGGAAATTTGCCGTGAATCTTGACACGAAAGAGTCCGATCTGCGTAAGATCCCGGAAAGCATTTTAGATGACATTATGGGTGAGAATACATATTATCTCTGGGAATACGATGTGAATATAGCGCAAAATCTGAAAGAAGTGCGGACAGGTAGAGAAATAGGTAAGTATTTTATTATAGCCGTGCTTATCTTTCTGCTATTAGAAACAATCATCCAGCATGAAAAAAGCGAACCGCTAAAAGAAGACAAATCACAGAAAACATAGGTAATTATTTTCCGACAGGGCGGAATATGCGGATCGGTGTGGATTTCTGTGTGGTTTCACCGCTCACCTGATCTGTTATTCTGATAGTAAGCATATACAATCCCTTGTACTCGATGTCGTTTTGAATTTCCATGATGTTGTAATCCGTATTTCCGACACCTCTGATCTCACCTGATACCCAAACCTGGTCAGGTGAAGTCACGCTGAAGGGTTTGTTTTCAAGAAGCCTGTTATTCAGCAGGTGAATATCCACATCAACATTTCTGTACTGCAGATTATATTCGATTTTGTAGTGATTTTCGCTGTTTTCGCCCGCCACAAAAAGGTTGTATACTTCATAATATATCTCTATCGGATTGCCGATCGCGAATGAATGCTGAGGATTACCCACTACATTAAGATTATCCCTGTAAAGAGGTTTGGCGAGATCTTCTATTTCAATTGAGTAGGCCACCAGAATATCACTCATCTGAAGTTCTTTATTTTTATACTCAGGGATAGTGACCGGACCTCTCGCAATACCGGCGCTCTTCCTGATCGCTTCCATTATTTCTATGCTTACATCATAGCTTCCGGGTTCGATCTCAAAACTTTCTTTCTCAATTAATAAGGAGGCTGATTCCGGATCGATTTCACCGGGATCATATTCCTTGACCCTCGTTTTTTCCTGAGTGAATATCCTGTCCCAGGTCTTGTCATGAAAATATATTCCCTGGTCATATTCAGAAAATATTTTGCGGGAAGTTGTGTCCCATCCGATTTTGTTCATTGGAACACCGTAATATAGTTCAACTTCCGTTTTATCACTTTCTCCTTTATATGTAACCAGGTCTCCGAAAAATTTAAAAAGGCCGCCCTCAGGCTGAAAGTCATATATTTCAGTTATGCTGTCGATCAGTCTCTCCAATCTGCCGCCGGGTTCATTATCGACTTCTTCAAAATTTCCAAAGTTCCTGCTATAAGGAGAATTGTTCTTAAATTTGTATTCATTTATTACTTTTGCGTTCTTGCCTGCATAAAAAACGATCCTGAAATCACTGTATACCCATACTTGAACATTTTCCCCGAACAGGACATTAGCCATCGGTCTGGTGATAAATAAATTATCCAGGAAACGCCTGGTTTCACGATCTTCAACATTAGCATATCTGGCATTGTTATATTCTTCCTGATCGATAATATCCGGCCTGCCGTATTTTATCCAAATATAACCGCGGGCGGTTTTCCAGCCGGGAATATCTTTGCTCAGAACAGAAAAACGCAGATTAGCTTCCGCTACTCTGGCAAAGTGTTCATTCTTCCTTTCATTTATCTCGGTTAAGTATAACGGATCGATCTTTTCCCAGTATTGTGTAACATTTTTTCCCGGAATTATTTCAAAGTCCCCATTATTATCAATTTCAACACTGGAAAGAAAATATTCAGGACTGTCAAAAATTAATCTTTCTTCATCATTCATTTGCGATATAGCTTTTTCATAAAATTCTTTTGCTTCCTTGTTCTTTCCCTGTCTGCTGTAACCGAGGCCAATGAAAAGATTTAATTCTCTGTCATCTTCGTTACCATCATACAATTTCTGCAAATAGTCTAAATAGTTGTTTAGATCACCATTATCTAAAAACAGAATAGCCTTGTTAAAAATAATATCTTTATCAAACGGATCTATAACGAGGATCCTTTCATACAAGTCTTCAACCTTCTTCAAAAGAGATTCAGGAATATTGAATTGTCTGCTTATTCTGTCATTACGGTATTGATTCTGGCGGTATTCCTGCAGATAATAATTGGATAGCCTTTTTAAAATCGAGATATCATTCGGATATTCTAATATAATATCATCCAATATTTTCTTAGCCCGGTTATAGTTGCCTCTGGCGGCGTATATATCAGCATAGACGATATTATAATCTTTGTTTGTCCTGTCATGGAACAACGCCTCTTCTATGGCATCAGTTGCAAGCCTGAAGGACTGGTTCTCGTCTATCTTTTCAAGGTATGTCAGTGCAAGTTCGTAATATGCATCCGCAAAATTCCTGTCCTTGAACGTGGCATTCTTGAATGCGTCGATCGCATCGTCGATCTTTCCTTCTTCCCGCAGCTTTATCCCAAGTTCATAATATTCTTTCGCATCCTGTGCATAAGTGTTTACGGCAGACAGAAAAGATACAAGGATTAAAACAGAAAGCAAAAATATTTTAACCGGCAAATTACATATTCTGTATTTGTTGATTTTCATTTGTCCTTAGAGATTGGTCTTTATATTATATACAAGATAAAAGGGAAAAGATTCCTTATTAAACATAAAAATATAATTTATATTTAAAAAGGATTTTTTGAATATTCTCGAATTTTTTGAATATTAAATATAATAGGAATGCCTTAAAATGCCCTATTTGACAATAAATATGTCCTCGGAGATCTCAACAATAACATTATAAATGAAGTAAGTCAAGGATTATTTGTATTTTCTTCCTTTCCAGGAAAACTTTCCAGTAGAACCGAGAATAGAGGAAAATACTATCACAATCGGATGTAGAATGTAGGATTTTATAAAGGCGGATATAGTAAATCTTGTACCGAAAAGATTTGCACCCTTTTTGGTTACAGAATACTCTGCAAGAATTTTCACTGACCAGATCAATAGAAACAGGTTTAACGGTATTATTGAAGATATAGTGAGAAACGGAGCAGTAATGAATAAAACATAAAATAGAAAAATGATAACAGCCGCAGACTTCACTAAAGGCGGATGATATAGAAACTTTGATGAATGCCTTGCCCTCTGGTTATTGAACCTTTTTATATCAGTGTCATCAAAACTCGGTACGGATGAGTTTTTGCCGATCGCAAAACGCAATTTCCAGTCTGTTCCCTTATGGATCAGGAACATTAAAAGATCGTCATCACCGGAAATTATATGTTTTATTTTATCAAATCCGCCTGCCTGGTTAAAAGCAGATCTTCTGTAGGCAAGATTTCGCCCGGCACAGGTCCAGGCAGTACCTATACCGATCCCGCCTGCAGATGCAGTCGCAAGTCCAATCGAATCCATAAAAAGGAAATCTGAGAATATACTCTTCCTGTTCGAATTAACATAAAGCGGTGAAAAACCCGCAACAAATCCGGTTTTTTCGTCAAAGAACCTGACCATTTCGGATATCCATGTGGGGGGAGGTATACAATCAGCATCGGTCGTACATATTATTTCACCCTTTGCCTGTTCAATTGCTTTTGTTAACGCATATTTTTTCGGTGAAAAATTGTCTGGTACTTTTTCGATGTTGATAAGGACCAGGTTATTTGTCTCAGTCTGCAGTTGTTGTATTATTGAAGCAGTTTTATCTTCAGATCTGTCATTTACAATAACTATTTCATACAACTCAGAGGGATACTCCTGATTCAGAAGACTTGTGACACAATCACCAATTTTTGATTCTTCGTTTCTTGCAGCAACCACAACAGTAACAGGAAACAGCGAAAAATTGTCACCTTTTTTTAAGCGTGACAGACCAATATATAAAGATGTTATAAAGAGAAAATATAAACCGGTAATAAATAATGCGAAAAATAGGATAAATGAGGTCATTATTGCAGAGTATCAAAAAGTTGATGAATTGATCCAAATAGGATTGGTTAGGCAGAAACCATTGTCAGGTGATTTCCCGGATATTAATTCTCCTCTTAAGTAAGCTGTTTTACCAGGAGGTTCAATTACTAATTCGCCGGTTTCTTTGTCAATTTCTCTGGAAAAGTTCTTTGAATATATACATTCTTCCTTTTTGGAAGAAAGATAACCGCAGTATATTTTAAGGGTTTTTAATGATCCGAATTCACTTGTAGAAACAGCCCTGTATTTTAGATGGAATACCGAGCCCTTAATTGTCTTACCAATTATTGCTTTTCCCCCAAACTCATTTCTCACCGAGAATTCCATTAGAGGACCATTAGTAATTACTGAGTTGCCGTTTTTCAAACTGCTGCATATCTTTTCTTTTGTGAATGGCGGTTCGCAAAAAAGACCGGTACGGATACTGCCGAAATACCTGTTGATATCCTTTTGTTTTTTTGTAGGTAATCCTGGAATATTTAGCGGACGGCTGAAATTCCCTCTGGCATCACTGTCAGTAACGATGTATTTCTTTTTACCTTTCAGGAGGATCTGAATCCATCTTTCCAGGCCGGAACCATGAAAAAATATATTATCACTGCTCAATATCTGTAAACCTGTCAAACCCTCAAGTGTTAAATCGTTCTTTGTCCAGTAACCTTTTCTGGAAAACAATCCTGATAAGAAGGAAACTGTTTTTTCAGGTTTTCTGGCAACAGATATGGCTGCTGAACCAGCTCGTGATACCAACTCTTTTATTGATATGGAAGTGCTTTTTAATGTGCTTTTTGCAGAAGAACTGCTTATATACTCCGGATAATTTATGATCAGAATATCAACATCTTTCCCCTTTAAGTTCTTACATCTGATCTCTTCAGCAGGCAATATTACAAAATCGTTGTTCCGGTTCCAGCTGTCGATATCTTTTCTGAATTTCTCCCACTCATTATCACCGTTTTCGCTCTTGAGAACAACTGTCTCAGTGCCGGGGTAATCAAATTTATAATCTGCAGCGGCAAAAAACTGAAGCCCTAATGCTTTTGCAACTTCAGCAGAAACAGGAAGAATATGAGAGCTGAATTCATCATGCAGATTTGCATATTTAAAATAATGTATGTCACCGAAACAGGTGTTTTCAAACATTGGAAGATGTTCTGCGGCTCTGAGAAGCCTCAAAGGTTTGTGCCCGTTCCTGTATGAATCGTTCAGTATAGTATAACTTTTACCATTAATAGATATTTCAAATTTGATATCTATTTCAAAAAAACCTTTCAGATCTTCAGGTAAAGGGACAAGTATTACTTTATGCCAGTAAAAGGATGTAAGTTCCACAGATTTTTTCAAAGCTGAAGCAGACCGCAGAATATTTCCGTCTTTTTTCAGCTCGATCCGGATCTTATTAATTGTATATGGCAGTGATTCCTGATTGACAACATGGCATACTACAGGTACATGCGCTCCCGGTTCGATCCTGTAAGGAGCGTCTGTAAAAATGACCGGATCGGTAACTAAAAGCTTTTTCCTGATTTTTTTCAGATAATTTTTCATTTATAAAGAGTAAATACTATATTTAAGCTCAGTCATATTTTCTTTCTTTCCAGGAAAGAGTAGTACTGAAGGGAAAAATCAAGCCTAAAACAGTTGTATATAAATAATAGTACAACTCAAATACCGGAAAAATCAAAAGTAAACCTGCTCGTTTTGTTTTTAATGAAAGAACCGATAGAAATATCAGGTCCAGCAAAAAAGTTAAACTGAAGATCTTTAATGATAAACCTGTTATATCATTTAGTAATAAACCTGCCGGAACTAAAATATGTAAAATGAATGCTGATAAGAGAAGAAGAACTCCCATACCGGCTAACTTTATTCCTCCGGCAGTCCATCTTAATCTTTGGTTAATAAATGATTTTATGTTTTCCGGGGATAGGCTTTGAACTACGGAATTATTCTCAAGCGAGTATGAAGCTTTCCAGCCGGATTTAATAATATTCCTGAATATAGCAAAATCTTCAGTAAATGTAAAAGGTATTTTTTCGTATCCTCCTGCATCTGAATATGCCATTCGACGAATAGCGATATTATTCCCGAAACTGCTCAGCGGGATACCGATCCTATATGCTCCGGCACCCACACCAATAAGATATAACCAATCTAATGATTGTAAATAGCCAAAACAAGCATTTATTTTGTTCTTAGTTTCAATTAAGGTCACTCCTCCTACAATACCTGTATTTTCTTTAAAACGGGATATCATGGCGTTGACCCAGTCCGGCTGAACCCGGCAGTCTGCATCCGTCTGAAGAACAATTTCGCCTTGTGTGTTACTGAATCCGGCCTTAAGTGCGGATATTTTTCCTTTCTCTGCCTCGGTATGGTCAGATAAATTTAGCAGAGAAAAATGACCGTTTCTTTCACAGAACGATTCAGCTATTTTACAGGTGTTATCTGTAGAATGGTCGTTAACTATGATGATCTCAAGCTTTTCTTTCGGATAATTTAACTTTTCAAGTGATTCAAGACATCTTTTCAGATTTTTTTCCTCATTTCGTGCAGGGATAATAATCGACACATCCGGAGTTATATCGAGGCACTTTTTGTCTCTCACGATCACACCGGCAATTAATAATATGCTGAAAAGCGTGTAAACACCCGCTGATATGATCAATATTAATTCAAAATAACTCATAATATTCTAATAATATATTTTTAGACCTTCAATGCAATTATTGCACATGGGTATTCCCGTCCTGTCTGCCAGAATCTTCTTTCTGAAATGCTTTGCAGACTCCCCATTCCAGACCGAATCAAGCTCTGTTTTTGTCAGATCTCCGAACGCATACTCAGCATCTTTATCAAAACAGCAGGGAGTTGTAATACCATCCCATGTTAAAACTGATGTTGTCCAGAGCCTTTTACAGTGATTCGGAATATCTGTCTTCAATGAAATACTGCCGGAATCATTTTTATATCTTGAATAAACAGAATTTTCAGGAAGAAAATCATCCACATCCGTCTGCTCATAGATCTGAGCAGATTTAATCAGCACCTTATCCGCACCAATATTTTTACCAAATTCCCTGATTTTATCAATTTGCTTTTCATTATTTTTAAAAACAAGAAATTGAAGCACTATTTTGGGATATTCCGTTTTTCCGGCTGTCTTCTTTCGTATCAGAAGTTCGATCCCTTTAATGACTTTGTTAAAATCTCCATTTTTTCTGTATTTTTCGTATGTTTCACTGTCTATTCCATCCAGACCGATGACAAGAACCTTCAGGTTCGATGCAAAAATTGATTTAACTGTTTCTTCCGAGAGAAAATGGCCGTTTGTGCTTGTAATTGTATATAATTTTTTTTCATCAGCATATCTTATCATTTCGGGAAGATCTTTCTGAAGAAAAGGTTCACCCTGGAAAAAAAGCTGGACCGCCGAAGCGGAATCGGATATAGAATTTATAATTGATCTGTATAAACTAAGATCCATGTAACCTGTCCTGCGTTTAAGTATTCCCATTCCGGTGGGGCACTGAGGACATTTCAGATTGCAGTTATTAGTCGGTTCAAATGAAAATATCACCGGTTTACCCCAATGTAAATAGATTTTAGTGAACCGCGAAAAATAGTACGAGAAATATACCTTAAATATATTGAATAATCTTCTTAATGTCAGAATCTTTAATATTTGGGGATCAAATATGAACATATTAATTAAATGGTTTTACAGGAATTAAGTCCAGATGACCTCTTTCAGGATTTACTTTAATAACCTGTACCTCAATTCTATCACCTAACTTAATAATGTCACTGCTTCGCTCACCGATAAGCCGGTATTTTTCTTCCTCATATATATAAAAATCCTTACCAAGGTCACTAATATGTATCAATCCTTCAGCCAGGACATCTTCAATTTTCACAAAAACACCAAAATTTGTCACTCCGCTTATTAAACCGAAAAAAGTATCACCGATTTTGTCTTCCATGTATTCGAGCTGTTTCATACTAACGACGTCTCTCTCAGTTTTTATCGCACGGATTTCCGTTTCGGTTGAATGTTTCCCGGTCCTGACCATCTTTTGAAGGTTTTTGTTGGCATTTTTAACACCGGCTTCATTATTGTATTTTTTTAACAGTCTGTGAACAATCAGATCAGGATATCTGCGAATAGGGGATGTAAAATGAGCATAATTCCTGAAACCAAGACCAAAATGCCCAATATTTTTTGGCTGATATTTTGCCTTCATCATTGCACGCAAAGCAATATTCTCGATCAGCATCTTTTCCGGTTTGTCGAAAAAATAACCTAATATGTGCTGAAACCATATTGAAGAACCGGGTGTTCCTTTGTTGACTCTGCAGCCTAAAGATTTTGCGAAATCCGAAAATTCCTTAATGTTCAACTCATCCGGTCCTTCATGTACTCTGTATAAAAAGGGAAGTGATATCTTATTTTCTCTTTCCAGTAACAGCAGATGCTTTGCTGCAGTTTTATTTGCCAGAAGCATAAACTCTTCAATAAGATTGTTGGATTCAAGTATAGGTTTTTCCGATATTGAAACCGGTTTTCCATTCTTATCCAAATTGAATTGTATTTCCGGCAGGAAAAAATCAAGACCTCCGTTCTTAAAACGGTTTTTTCTGAGTGTTTTTGCTAATTTATTCATCTCCCGGAGGGTATTCCCAAAAGGACTTTTTTTCTTGTTGTCGATAATTCCCTGAGCTTCTTTGTAAGTGAACCGGCATTTACTATTGATGATCCCTTCGGTTATCTCATAGTTTTTTACTTCCCCATCACATGAACACTCCATCAGGATACAAAAAACCGGTCTGTCTTCACCAGGTCTTAAGCTGCATAATTGCTCGGATAGTCTTTCAGGGAGCATTGGGATCACTTTGTCGATCAGGTAGACACTTGTGCCTCTTTTATAAGCTTCTTTATCAATTTTGCTTCCTTCTGTAACATAATAAGATACATCAGCTATATAAACACCCAGAAGGAGATTGCCGTTAGACAGTTTTTTCAGTGAAACGGCATCGTCAAAATCCCTGGCATCTTCAGGATCAATAGTGAATATTTCTTCGTTCCTGAAATCTTTTCTGTTTTTTTCGTTCCTGAATTTAAAAGGCTGCAGGTTTTTAGTTTCTTTCAAGACATTTGCAGGAAAGTTAATAGGTATACCGGCTTCCTGTGCCCTT
Source organism: Candidatus Zhuqueibacterota bacterium (assembly GCA_042564455.1). Taxonomy (GTDB): domain Bacteria; phylum SM23-31; class SM23-31; order SM23-31; family SM23-31; genus JBHPLC01. The sequence continues at coordinate 13,808 of JBHPLC010000034.1, forward strand.
GACAGTACATCAACACCTTTTTCCCAGGGAAATCCTATAACATCGGTAATTCTGCCGACAGGATTCAGGTATTCATTTTCCCATTTTAATACTCTGACAGCCGCTATTTGGCCTTCAAGTATCTTTTTGGATTTAGCTTCAGGCACGAATATCTGTCTTTTCAGAAAATCAGAATCCGGAATTATGAAACCTCCTTTTGCATCGTTGACATAGGTTCCGACAAAAACCGGATTGGACGGTTTTAATATATTGATCACTCTTGCTTCGGGGCTTGGACCTTTTCTCTTTGCAAGGATTTCAATTTTTACCAGGTCGCCCGGAAGGGCAGTTGAAGAAAATCCGGCAGGAATATAATAATTGTCTGTTTGTCCCTCTACGGAAACATAACCCGATCCAAATTTTCCGTGTTCAAAAATTCCTGAAAAGGTATTTCTCTTTCTTGCGGCTGAGTATTGCTTTTTCTTAAGTTTTATGATGTCTTTTTGTTTTGATAAATGACGTAATGCAAGTCTTATTTCAGACCGGTCATACTTATTTAATGAATCTGAAGAGCAGATCTCATTAATACTAAAACGTTTCCCGGGATCAGAGCCCAGAAGATCAATTATAGATCTTTTAATTTTCTCATTTTTCTTTATGTTGTACATTTTTATCCGTAGTTAATGTGTGAATAATAATATTTTAATGCAGGATTTCTATTTGATTCCCATTACAATTCTGTTTATCCCTGCATAATCCTTGATAAGATTAACATCCCGAAAGCCGTTTTCCATTACCAGGCTTTTTACTTTTTCTCCGATATCGTATCCGGTTTCAAATACTAACAGACCGCCTTCATTAAGCCGGTTTTTTGCAATAGAAGCTATTTTTCTGAAAAAGATCATTCCGTCTTTACCTGCAAACAAGGCGGCATGAGGTTCATGGTCAATGACTTCTTTCTGAAGAATATCCATACTGTCTGTAGTTACATAGGGAGGATTGGAAACAATTACATTAAGGTCCTTAAAATCCGGGTGGTCTTCATCGACTGAAAGTATGTCTTCAACAATAAATCTGACTCTATCCTGAACATTATTCAGTTTCCCGTTTGCTTCTGCAACTTTTATTGATTCCGGGCTTACGTCTATTCCAATAACTTCCGATTCGGATAAATAATGAGCCAGACTTACAGATATGTTACCGCTCCCGGAACCAATATCCAGAATTTTTAAAGGCTTGTCCGTCCATTTGGATTTGCAGAAATCAATGATCTTTTCAACTAATAATTCAGTTTCAGGCCGTGGGATAAGTACATCTGTATTTATCTTAAAGGGCAGGGACATGAATTCAGTTTCACCAAGAATGTACTGAAGGGGTTCTCTGTTTAACCGCCTCTTATATAATTTCCGGAATTCACTTATTTCGGACTCCTTAAGCTGCAGATCATAATTCAAATAAAGATCCAGACGTTTCATATTCAGAGTATGAGCCAAAAGAATCTCGCAGCTTGTCTTAGGATTATCCAAGCCCTGAGATTTCAGGTGTTCGATAGATACTTTTAATAGTTCTAATAGGTTCATTTTACTTCTGTATACCACTAATTATCATTGTTGTTTTTAGACAATTTTTCAGCCTGGTCCGCAATTTTTAAATTTTCAATTATTTCATCAATATCACCCAGCAATATTGTGTCCAATTTATATAATGTTAGATTTATTCTATGGTCCGTGACCCGTTTTTCAGGAAAATTATATGTGCGTATCTTTACGCTTCTGTCACCAGTGCTGACCTGTGATCTTCTGTCTCCGGCTGTTTTTTCCATTTCCTCTCGCATTTTTCTGTCATATAATCTTGACCTCAGGACTTTCATGGCTTTGGCTTTGTTCTTATGCTGGGATTTTTCATCCTGACATGTCACAACCATTCCGGTAGGTTTGTGTGTGAGTCTAACTGCTGAGTCAGTAGTATTTACGCTCTGTCCTCCGGGTCCCGTGGATCTGAATACATCGACCTGAAGATCATTTGGATTAATATCTATCTCTACATCTTCTGCTTCTGGCAGAACCGCAACAGATGCGGCAGATGTATGTATCCTGCCGGAGGATTCTGTAGTCGGGACACGCTGGACTCTATGCACTCCGCCCTCAAATTTGATCTTCCCATAAGCATCCTCGCCCTTCACCAGGAATATCACTTCTTTGACTCCACCTACTTCACCCGGACTGACAGAAAGATCTTCATAACTCCAGCCGGAACGTTCACAAAAACGAATATACATCCTGTAAAGGTCACCTGCAAAAAGTGCGGCTTCATCCCCGCCCGTTCCCGCTCTTATTTCTACAATTGCATTCTTGTTGTCGTTTGGATCTTTCGGGATAAGTAATTTTTTGAGTTCTTCCTCTATCACAACCACTCTTTGTTTAAGCTCATCCTGTTCCTCTTTAGCCATTTCGATCATTTCAGGATCATTTTCAGTATTGATCAGTTCCTCTGCATTTTTCAGATCATCAAGAATTTTTTGATATTCATTATAAGTTTTTATGATAGGTGTTAATACACTGTGTTCTTTTGTAAGCTCCCTGTATCTTTTCTGGTCTGAAAAAATATCCTGAGAGGCAAGTATTTCATTAAGTTCTTCGTATCTTTCCTGGATTGTATTAAGTTTTTCTAACATAGTTTCTCTTTCTGATTAGTCAGATATGATATTATCAAAGTATAAGTATTTATTCACATCGGGTGATAATTATATATGATGTAATATAAACTTTATAAGAAGGGTGGACAGGCTAATTGTCATGTGAAGAGACTAAAACTTCCTCATTGGATAAAGATGTTTCATCTGATGCAGTGATTTTTATCTCGCCTTTATCATCATAATGAACAATGTTGTCTGAGTCGAGGTTTTCCCCTCTGGCAGATCTGAGGGAAACTATTCCGACCTCCAGCTGTGTATCGTCGGGTTCTTTTGTTGTGATCTTCTGAAGCCATAATCCGGGCAGGATAAATATTCTCGTTAATTTGTTGTCTCTGTGTTTACTTGAAAATCTGATAAATTCATAAGAGATACCGCCGATTACAGGAAGGAACAGAAATCTTATCATTCTATCTGAGAAAGTCTCAGGTTTCCCAAGGAACATAAAGACCATAATACTGACTACCATAACTACAAGAAGAAAACTTGTTCCACATCTCGGATGCAGCGTAGTAAAAGGTTTTGCACCTTCAATAGTCAATGGGCAGTCATTTTCCAATGCAAATATGCTTTTATGCTCTGCTCCATGATATTGAAATACGCGCCTGATCTCTTTCCATAAAGATATCAGCACAATATACAGAAAGAACATAGCAAGCCGTATCCCGCCGTCAATCAGATTAAAAGTTGTTCCGGTCTCAGCACCAAGCCATTCGGTTATTTCCAGTGGAAGCCAGAAAAACAATAGGAAACCAACACCTAATCCGATTATCAAAGAGAAAACAGTTCCGATTTTTGACCACAGTTCACTTTTCGATTTTTTGGCTTCATTCTCTTTCTCTTCTTCAGTCATGGCAATTTCCGAAGACCATGATAAAGCTTTAACACCGTGAATCAGAGATTCAATAAGAATGACTCCACCCCTGAAAAAAGGGATCTTCAAAAATTTGAACCTTTTGCTCCAGGGTGTGTTGTTTTCCCGTTTCAATGCAATCTTTCCATCAGGTCTGCGAACAGCGATCGATAGAAATTTCTCCGAACGCATCATCACGCCTTCGATAACGGCCTGACCGCCTATATTTAGTTCTTTCTCCGGCATAAAAACTCTTATTCCTAAAAAAAAATGGCAAATTACTTGCCATATAAGTTACATCAAGACCGTCCTCTTCCATAAGCAGAACGATCCCTCAATGATAAAACGTCTAACCGTTATTTGCTTTCTTACCATATTTCTTAAGGTACTTCTCAACACGACCGGCAGTGTCAATCAGTTTCTGCTTCTTGGTAAAGAAAGGATGACATTGTGAACAAATTTCAACTTTAAGATCACCAACTGTGCTCCGAACCTGAAATGTATTCCCGCATGAAGAACAAATAACAGTTCCCAGATCATATTTAGGATGTATACCTTTTTTCACTTGAAGATTCTCCAATTAAACTAAACTAATTTTCCAGCCATGAAATATACAAAATTAAATTTGGTAAACCAAGAAATAAATCCTGCTATTCGTTCATAGAATCCAGGAATCTCGTATTGGATTTGGTTAAACTCATTTTATCAAGTAAAAACTCCATTGCTTCAACTTCACCCATACCGCTTAGGAATTTTCTTAATAACCATACTCTTGCAAGTACAGTTTTCCCTAACAGCAATTCTTCTTTTCTGGTTCCCGATTTATTTATATCCATTGACGGGAAGATCCTTCTGTCGCTGAGACGGCGGTCAAGTACAAGTTCCATATTACCTGTGCCTTTGAATTCCTCAAAGATAACATCATCCATTCTGCTGCCGGTATCTATCAATGCGGTCGCTATGATCGTCAGACTTCCGCCTTCCTCAATGTTTCTCGCTGCTCCGAAGAATCTCTTCGGACGGTGCAGGGCGTTGGCATCAACACCACCGGAGAGAATTTTGCCGCTGTGAGGAACCACCGAATTGTGTGCTCTGGCAAGTCTTGTTATACTGTCCAGCAATACTACAACATCCTTTTTATGTTCCACAAGCCTTTTTGCTTTTTCAAGCACCATATCGGCAACCTGCACATGCCGTTCTGCGGGTTCGTCAAACGTTGAGCTGATCACCTCTCCTTTGATCGATCTTTCCATATCGGTTACTTCTTCCGGCCGCTCATCGATAAGAAGAACGATCAAAACAGTATCCGGGCTGTTCGCCGTTATACTGTTGGCTATCTTCTGTAATAAAATGGTTTTTCCTGTTTTTGGCTGAGCTACGATCAATCCCCTCTGTCCTTTGCCTATCGGAGTGAGAAGATCCATTATTCTCGTTGAATAATCTTCCGTGTCATTTTCCAGAACAAGTTTTTCGTCTGGGAATATTGGGGTGAGATTGTCAAAAAAGATCTTATCTTTTGCTTCTTCAGGATTCTCAAAATTTACTGCCTCAACCCGCAGCAGAGCAAAAAATCGTTCATTTTCCTTAGGAGGTCTGATCTGTCCTGAAACAGTGTCACCTGTTTTTAATCCGAACCTTTTTATCTGCGACGGCGAAATATATATATCATCCGGTCCGGGTAAATAATTGTAATTTGGTGACCTCAAAAATCCATAACCGTCCGGAAGAATCTCTAAAACACCTTCAGAAAAAAGCAAGCCGTCTTTATTAGCTTGTGCTTCCAGTATTTTGAAGATGAGATCCTGTTTTCTCAACCCTGCTATTGATGATATTTCTAATTCCTTGGCAAATGCAGCTAATTCAGCGATTTTTTTCTGCTTTAATTGGGCTATATCCATTGTTTTTCTCCATTAATGGCTTTAAAATCCGAATCATATTTAAGACGATAGCTATTAGTATTTCAGACTATATAGGTAACTTAATTAAATAAAAAGATCATATATTAAAAATCAAATTCAAAACCTCTAACCTATATGCACTTTTCGAATTATCTTTTCGGGTTTGTTTACTGTGGTAATCGCGGTAGGGTTTACATGATATGGAGTACCACGAATCTATACCGAAAAATGTAAATATTATATTTCCTTTAGTCAAGAGAATTTATGACTTTTTTCAAAGCATTGATATTATAATGACTTCCGGCACAAAGTATCAGGTCTTCGTTTGTGTAATTTTCCAATGCGCAGTTAAAACCTGACTTTACTGATCTGAAGTGTTTATAAGGTATATTGAAAAGATTGAAAATTGTTTCCATTTTTTTGCCTGACAACGCTTTTGTACCAAAAACCGGTATCCCGATCCCCATCCTGCAGTATTTCAATACCGGTGAAATTACATCTGTACTTTCCTTCTCTTCTTTTAAACCGATAAGCAGGATCACTTTCCTGCCGTGAAATTGGTTTTTTATATGTTCGGCTATATTCTCGAAGCCGTCAATATTATGAGCCACATCTATTAATATCAAAGGATCCTGTTTGACCTGCATTAACCGGTACGGCCAAACGACTTTTTTTAAGCCTTCTCTTAATATATCCTCATTTATACCTGTCTGCTTATTGAATAAATAATAAGCGGTTAATGCAGTTTTGAAGTTTTTCAACTGAAAAGAACCCGAGAGCGGTAAATAAATGTTATATATTTCCTTATTATTGAAGCGTGCATCGAAAAAAACACCATTAACCTTATATCTCTCTTTAAAGGTCTGTACCAGCTTTTCAGTACTATATGCAGGTGAATTGAGTTCATCAGCTTTTTTGTCAATGATCTTAATGCAATTTTCCTGTTCCACGCTATGAACGACCGGAGTATTCTGCTTAATGATACCGCATTTTTCCATCGTGATCTTTTCTAATGTATTACCAAGATGTATCATATGATCATATCCGATCGAAGTGATAACGGAAACTTCCGGATTCAGTACATTTGTAGCATCGAATCTGCCTCCGAGTCCAGTTTCAATTATTGCATTATCAACTCCTTTTTCCTTGAAATACAGGAAAGCCAGGGCTGTAGTGCATTCAAAATATGTCCCCGGGATCTCTTCCAGATGATCCCTGATCCGGCTGTATAATGCCGCAAATTCCCCGGTTGATATCATTTTGCCGTTAATTCTGAATCTTTCCCGCAGAGTGGAAATATGAGGAGATGTATAAAGTCCTGTTTTTAGGCCCTGTTCAGTTAACAATGAAGACAGTATGGAAGCTGTAGAGCCCTTACCGTTGGTTCCGGCAATGTGTATGGTCCTGTAACTCCGCTCGGGATTTCCTAATTTCTTCAGGAGTTTTTTAATATTATCCAGGCCTAATTTTATCCCGAACATCTGCCGGTCTGTTAAATGTCTGGCTGATTCTCTGTAATTCAATATTATCCTGAGATATGGGAGTTGTGGTTTATTTTTGAATATTGTTAATATAATTCAGTTTTGCGGCATTTTCCAGGGAAAGGCGTACCTTTAGAGTTGTCAGTTCTCCATTGTATTTTTGATCTAAAACGTGACCGGTATTATAAAGATCCGCAATTGTTTTTGTGTCGCTTATATCCAAAGTATACTCTTTTATGAGAAAATCCTTCTTATATTGGTCCGATATCGACTCCAGGACTTTCCTTAAGCCTATTCCTCTTGATGCAGAAATGAACTCTGAATTCTTGTATTGACGCCTGGCGGCTTTTATTATGTCCTCATCCTCCAACAGGTCAATCTTGTTGAAAATATATCTCAATGGTTTATCTGAAAGTCCCATTTCTTTCAGAACAGTATTCACCGCATCAATGTGTTCTTCATAATTTGGATAACTGATATCTATTACCGCCAATAAGAGATCAGCATCTCTTACTACTCCGAAAGTACTTCTGAATGATGCAATTAAATTGTGTGGAAGTTTTCTGATAAAACCAACAGTATCAGCAAGTAAAACCATTTCTTTATGCGAATTTATACTCAATCTTCTCATGGTCGAATCAAGAGTTGCGAAGAGCCTGTCGGCAGTCAGGACTTTTGATTCTGTCAATGAGTTAAAAAGTGTCGATTTGCCGGCGTTGGTATAACCGATCAATGTGGCTTTAAAACGATCTCTCCTGCCTTTTTTCCTTATATTTCTCTGATTTTCTATAGAGACAAGCTGCTCTTTTAACTTTCTTATCCTCTTCCTTGTCAGTCTCCGGTCAACCTCTAACTGTGTTTCTCCCATACCTCCTCTTACACCGATACCCCCTATCTGTCTTTCAAGATGGACCCATTGCCTGGTCAGCCTCGGCAGAAGATATTCCAGATGAGCCAGTTCAACCTGTGTCTTTGCCTCTCTGGTCTGGGCATTCTGAGCAAATATCTCTAATATCAAGCCCGTTCTGTCTATGATCTTCTTTTTTAAGACCTTTTCAAGATTTTTCATTTGTGCAGGTGACAGATCATCATCAAATATTACAGTATCAGCGCCGAGAAAATTGACCTCTGCGGAAATTTGTTCAGCTTTGCCTTTGCCGATAAAAAATGCCGGATCGAATGATTGCAGTTTCTGTATAAACTTTTCAACTACTTCGGTACCGGCGCTTTCGGCCAATAATGATAATTCTGCCAGAGTTTCTTCCGCATCCGAACGTGTTTTTTTAGGGAGAACTGTCCCGATCAAAACAACTTTTTCACGCTCTGGCTGTGTAATATACATATTCTTCCTTATGTTCTGCAGTCCAAAAATTAAATATACTGCGTATTAAATGTAAAATCAAGTATTACTGTTTTGCTTATTATATTGGTAAAATAATATGCTAATCCAAAAATAAATCATCCATGACAACATAGATTTGCAGGAAATAAATGACAATATGAATTAATAAATCCTTCAAAAAATCAGGAAGGATTATTCCTATATATGTTCGATTAGCAAAGATTATGATTTCTGATAGATATGTCGTCAAGGTATTTCAACTGTTGGGCGTTATATCAGAACTGACTTATTTTTTTCTCCATTTATCGATCTTTTTTGCCCATGTGTTTGCTAAAGCTGCGGCAGCCTTCTTTGTAGATGCTTCTGCTATGATTGTAAAAAGAGGTTCATCCTTACCAGGCAGAAGTAATACCCAGCTGTTTTCATTATATATCTTTATACCATGTATTAGATCTCTGTTCAGAAATTCGGTCTCTTCCATAATTTCATTCATTATTTTGCCTTTTTCATCCCATGGACAGGCAGCATCTATTTTCGCTATATTGGCAAAAGATATAGAATCAATGATCTCCGCTAACCGCTTACCAGAACTTGCGACCATTTCAAGTATCTTCATCAATGAAAACATGGCATCCGCTCCGTATGAGAAATCAGTAAAAATAAATCCACCGCGTGTGCCGCCGACAAAACCGGTATTTTTCATTGATGCTGTTTCTATCATCGATGGATGAGTGCTTTTGCAATAAGTAAAATCATAACCGTTTTCATCAGCCATTTGTTTGATTCCGAACGGAGCTGAAACAGGTGCGCCGATATTACACTTTTTTGAATGCATTATAAACAGCTTTGTGACTATCATTAAAAGATCTTTGTTCTCAAAATACCTGCCTTTGTTGCCGACCAGAAAAAGTCTCTCACAGGTAGGATCAATTATAAATCCCGCATCAGCTTTAAGTGATTTGACTATCGCACATAATTGTTTTGCATTTTCCTCTTTCTGCTGAGTAGAAAACGGCTGGTACTCCGGGCCTAAGAATGCATTCAGTGGAACTATGTCGATGTCCAGTTTTCTGATAATATCAGGTAGAATTACACTTGCCGGTCCGAACGAAAAATCAACTACAATTTTGAATTTTGATTTTGAAAACGGTTTTTTGTCTATAATAGATAAAAATTTCTCTTTATATACATCGAAGGGCCTTCTTATATAATCAAGATATCCGAACGATTCGTTCTCCACACGAACATAATCTTCGCCAAAAAACAGACGTTCCACCTTTTTGCACTTATTTGTATGAAGATCCAATCCGTCAGAATCAAAAACAATAATGTCTGTCATTTGGATATCATAAGGTGAACGCCTGATCTGAATACCGCCGACATTTTTAGATTTACTTAATACCTGTCTGACTACAGGGATCGGTGCAATATTCATATTATGTACGGATACACCCATAGAGATCAAACCGGATTGAATAGCGCTGGATATCATAAAGGAGGTTTTATCATTGTCTCTTGATGTATAAACTGTATTCCCGACTCCCCAGAAAGCTCCAAGAGCAGATCCAAGCCTTGCAGCAAACTCCGGTGTAATTTCTTTGTTCGCAATTCCCGTGATCCTTGCCTCAGTGAAAAGCTCCCGCAGCCATTTGTCCCCCCAGACCAAACTTGTGGAAAGAATAGTATCACTTGCGATATTCTTTTTTGGCCAGATTTTTACCTGGGGCTTGATAAGAGAATTATTACCGATGACAACATCCTCGCTAATAAATCCTTTATCTGATACTACCGAAGCATTACCCAGTCTGGTTCTTGAGGCTAAAACTGAGTTCTTTGTCTGTGCATTCTCTCCGATCTTTACGTTGTCCCAGAGAATGGTGTTTATGATTCTGGCGCCTTGTTCTATAATAGATCCGTTCCCTATAACAGAATTCTGGATATAAGCATCCTTGTGGATAATTACAGAATCACCTATCAGAGCATTATCTTTAAGTTCAACACTTTTGTCGATCTTACAATTTTTACCGACAGAAATGTTGTCTTCTCTATTGTACTCCAGGTTAACAGCAACCTTGTTAGCAAGACAGTCCTGATGAACAGCAAGATATTCATCAAGGTTTCCTATATCCTTCCAATATCCTTCCCCGGGATATCCGAATAATTGTGATTTGTCTTTAAGCATTTTAGGAAAAAAATCCTTGCCGAAATCATATTCTTTATTTCCGGGAATCCTATTGAATATTGAAGGTTCAAACATATATATCCCGGAATTGATCCTGTCGGTAAAAACTTCACCCCAGGATGGTTTTTCAAGGAACCGGGATATTCTGTGATCCTTGTCCGTAATAACTACGCCGAAAGGCAGTGGATTAGGGACTTGTGTTAATAAAATAGAAGCCTCGGCGCCTGTCTTTTTGTGGAATTTGTGAAATTCTGTCAAATCTACATCCGTGATCAGATCTCCGCTTATCACAAGGAAAGTGTCTTTAAGAAATTTTTCAGCATATTTAACACTTCCTGCCGTTCCTAAATCAACATCCGGAAGCAGATAAGTTATCTTTGTTCCAAATTTTGAGCCGTCTCCAAGAAATTCCCTGATCAGGTCAGGCTGGTAGAACAGCATTACGATAATTTCGGAAAATTTATGCTCTTGAAGCAGTTTCAGGATATGCCCGATTAAAGGAGTATTCATCAGAGGAATCATCGGTTTCGGTATATTCAAGGTCAACGGACGAAGTCTTGTTCCAAAACCTCCTGCCATTATCACTGCCTGCATATATTGCTCCGGTTGTTTAAATTTGATTTCGAATAGTTAAATTTCGGTTATTATTCCGCTGCCTCGTGTGATATCGGTAAATCGCTCACTGAAAAAAGATAATTCCCTTTCCCGGATATTACAACTGAAGATACAGCTTTCTCCGAATTCTCTTTTTTGTACTTCCACATTAAATTCTTCGATAAGATGTTCCACGGAACCTGTCGATTCATATGAGAAATTTATGACGATTTCCCGCGTGAAATACTTTTTAACAGACCTGGATAAATTCAAAGCCGATCTTGCAGCCTCGGAATAAGCTCTGATCAGTCCGCCTACACCTAATTTTGTTCCTCCAAAATACCTGACAACAATGCATATTACATTTGAAAGCTCTTTACCCTTGAGTATTGATAAGATCGGTTTTCCCGCAGTACCGGAAGGTTCACCATCATCATTAAATCGTAAAATCTCTCCACTGTCATCTAAAACAATATAAGCATAACAATGGTGTGTTGCATTAAAGTATTTATCTTTGATCGATTTAAGATATTTTGAGGCTTCTTCCTCATTCTGAACCTGTCGGATATAAGAAATGAATCTGGAACTTTTTA